>NZ_CANNDN010000006.1 GCF_947503465.1 uncultured Tateyamaria sp.
GCCGAAGGAAAGCCTTGAGGTGATCTATGACGAGGCGTGAGCATGCGTGTTTCGGATCGCTGCTGCGATCCGACCGGCTGGGGGCGCTGCCCCCAGACCCCCGGCATATTTCGGGAACAATGAAGCTGTGAGTGAGAAGGTCACATATGATGCCGCTGATGCGGTGGAGGTGACAACGGGTCATCCGCGCGAGGCTGAGATGCCTGCCGTTGATGGACCCGTGGACGGCCTTGGGTGCCATTCCGGGTCCGAGATGGAAAAGGCCGCCCGCATGGCGGGCAATTCCGAGATGCTGGACAAGTTTGCCGAAGACTACCCGCAAGGCCCGCATGACAAGCCGCAGAGCATGTGCCCGGCCTTTGGGTCGCTGCGTGTCGGGTTGCGGATGCGCCGCGTGGCAACTGTGCTGTCGGGGTCGGCCTGCTGTGTCTATGGCCTGACTTTCGTGTCCCATTTCTACGGCGCGCGGCGGTCCGTCGGCTATGTGCCCTTCAATTCAGAGACGCTGGTGACCGGCAAGCTGTTCGAGGACATTCGCGAGTCTGTCCATGATCTTGCCGATCCCGAGAAATATGACGCCATCGTGGTGACGAACCTGTGTGTTCCCACCGCATCCGGCGTGCCGTTACGGCTGTTGCCCAACGAAATCAATGGTGTCCGGATCGTCGGGATCGACGTGCCCGGATTTGGTATTCCCACTCATGCTGAAGCCAAGGATGTTCTGGCTGGAGCAATGCTGAACTATGCCCGCGCTGAAGCGACAGCGGGGCCGGTGGCGGCTCCCGTGGGTGGGAAGTCTGATCGCCCGACCGTGGCGCTGCTGGGCGAGATGTTCCCGGCGGACCCCATGATGATCGGGCAGATGCTGGCGCCTTTGGGTCTGGCCGCGGGCCCCGTCGTGCCGTGCCGGGAGTGGCGCGAGCTTTATGCCGCGCTGGACAGTTCCGTCGTGGCAGCGGTGCATCCGTTCTATACCGCGGCCGTGCGCGAGTTTCAGGCGGCGGGTCGGCCGGTTGTCGGATCGGCCCCCGTGGGGCGCGATGGCACGGCGGCATGGCTGCAGGCCATTGGCGCGGCGCATGGCTGTTCCGCCGACCAGATTGCCGAGGCGCAGAACGCGGTCCTGCCTGCGATCACGGGCGCGTTGGCCGCGACGCCGATCAAGGGGACGATCACGTTGTCGGGCTATGAAGGGTCCGAATTGCTGGTCGCCCGGTTGCTGATCGAGAGCGGGGCGGAGGTGCCTTATGTGGGCACCGCCTGCCCGCGCACGCCGTGGAACGCGGACGATCAGGCGTGGCTTGAGGCCAAGGGCGTGAAGGTCAAGTTCCGCGCGTCGCTGGAGGATGATTGTGCCGCGATGGAAGCGGTGATCCCCGATCTGGCCATTGGCACGACGCCTGTTGTGCAGAAGGCCAAGGAGCTGGGCATTCCGGGTCTGTATTTCACCAACCTGATTTCGGCGCGGCCCCTGATGGGGGTTGCCGGGGCCGGGTCGCTGGCCGAGGTGATCAATGCCGCCATCGCCAACAAGGGGCGCATGGATCACATGAAGGCCTTCTTTGAAGGTGTGGGTGAGGGTGACACCGCCGGTGTCTGGGAAGGGTCGCCGAATGTGCGGCCTGATTTCCGGGCGCAGAACGCCAAGAAGCTTGAGCGTCAGGCCAAGGCTGCCAAAGCGGCGGAGATGATATGATGTTGGGCTTGCGCATATTGCGGGGCCTCCCCCCTGGCCCCCCTCCAAGTTGGAGGGGGGGAGTGCGCGCTGCGGGTGCCGTTTGCGCCTCCCTCTCCCCGTGGGAGAGGGATCGAGGGAGAGGGGTTCTCTCATGCTGATCATGGATCATGACAGGGCTGGCGGGTACTGGGGCGCGGTGTACGCATTCTGTGCGGTCAAGGGCCTGCAATGTGTGATTGACGGTCCTGTCGGCTGCGAGAACCTGCCGGTGACGTCCGTGCTCCATTACACCGATGCGTTGCCGCCGCATGAATTGCCCATCGTGACCACCGGTCTGGGCGAGGAAGAGTTGGGCCGCGACGGCACCGAGGGTGCGATGAAACGCGCCTGGGGCACGTTGGACCCGGCGCTGCCAGCCGTTGTGGTCACGGGGTCGATTGCCGAGATGATCGGCGGGGGGGTGACCCCCCAGGGCACGAATATTCAGCGGTTCCTGCCGCGCACCATTGATGAGGATCAGTGGGAAGCGGCGGATCGGGCGATGACCTGGATCTTTACCGAGTTCGGTATGACCAAGGGTCGGATGCCGCCCGAGAAGAAACGCGAGGAAGGTGCGCGTCCTCGCGTTAACATCCTTGGTCCGATGTATGGCACGTTCAACATGCCATCCGATCTGGCCGAGATCCGGAGGCTGGTCGAGGGGATCGGCTGCGAGGTCAACATGGTGATGCCCCTGGGCGCGCATGTGGCCGAAATGAGAGATCTGGTAAATGCCGATGTGAACATCTGCATGTACCGCGAGTTCGGGCGCGGGTTGTGCGAGCTTCTTGCCAAGCCGTATCTACAAGCCCCGATAGGGGTCGAGAGTACCACCAGGTTCCTGCGCGCACTGGGGAATCTGGTGGGCCTCGACCCCGAACCTTTTATCGAGCGCGAAAAGCATTCGACGCTCAAGCCCGTGTGGGACCTGTGGCGGTCCGTGACGCAGGATTTCTTTGCCACCGCCAGCTTTGCCGTGGTCGCGAACGAGACCTATGCTCGCGGCCTGCGCCTGTTTCTTGAGGATGACATGGGCTTGCCCTGCGCCTTTGCGACGGCGCGCGTGGCGGGCAAGAAGACCAACAACGAGGAGGTGCGCGCCTGGATGGGCCAAAAGCGCCCTTTGGTCGTGTTCGGGTCCATCAATGAAAAGATGTACCTGGCCGAGCTGAAGGGTGGGCATGGGCCGTCGCCCGCGTTCATTCCCGCCAGCTTTCCCGGTGCCGCGATCCGGCGGGCCACGGGGACCCCGTTCATGGGATATGCCGGGGCCACGTATGTCATCCAGGAGGTGTGCAACGGCCTCTTTGACGCGTTGTTCCATATCCTGCCGCTGGCCACCGACATGGATGCGGCGCAGGCGACCCCGACCAATCTGCGCCGCGACTTCCCCTGGGATGCCGATGCGCAGGCGATGCTGGACCGGATTGTCGCGCAGCACCCCATCCTGACCCGCATTTCCGCGGCCAAGACATTGCGCGATGCGGCTGAGCAAGCGGCCCTGTCGCAAGGCGCGGACCGGGTTGTGATTGAAACCGTGCGCGCACTCGATCCGGCCCTGGCCGGATCGTCAGAACGGAGCGACCCGGCCTTGGCCGGATCGTCAGACCAAGTTTCCGAGGGAGAAGCACCATGACTGACATGACGTCCAATCTGGCGACCGAGGCGCCGAAAAAGCGCAACGGCGTGAAGACCGAGTTCATGGTCTATTTCGCGATCATCTTCGTGGCGACCCTGCCGCTGGCCTGCCTGACCTGGGCGCTGGCCGCGATCAAGTCGCGCAGCTTCACGGACAAGGGTCCGATGGCCCGGGCCTGGACCCAGGCGCGGATCATCACGCCGATGATCTTCAACGCGTGATCGGCCGGACCGGACATAATTTGACGGGCCCGCTTTCGCGCGAGCTCACGAGTTTTCTCGGCCTGCGTGCGCCTGCCGAGATCCAAGACTGGACGCCCGTGACGGGTGGACAGAGCCCGGAGGGGATCATCCCCAAAGGACCCGGCCGCGGGGTGCGCGGCGTCAGCACCGATTTCCGGAGGAATGACTATGGCTGAAAACCTGTCTTTTACAGGTCTTACAGACGAGCAGGCGCAAGAATTGCATGCTGTCTATATGAGCGGGCTCTGGCTTTTCACAGCCGTAGCCGTTGTCGCTCACTTGGCAGTGTACATCTGGCGTCCCTGGTTCGCGAACGGTTGGTAAGGACAAGACATGGCAAAGTTCTACAAGATCTGGCTCATTTTTGATCCCCGCCGCGTGTTCGTCGCGCAAGGCGTCTTTCTGTTCCTGCTGGCAGCGATGATTCACCTCGTCCTGCTGAGCACGGACCACTTCAACTGGTTCGAACTGGCCGCCCAAAGCGCCCAGTAAGGCCAGCGAAGCTGACCAAAACAGCGCTGCGGGCGGGGCAACAGTGCGCCCCCGCCTGCCCGCAGCAAACCACTGAAATTCAAGACGGCTGACGTGCCCATGGGGGGCCCGCGCCGCCAAACGCGGAGACGTAAGAGATGGCACTGCTATCCTTCGAACGAAAGTATCGCGTCCGCGGAGGGACGCTGATCGGCGGCGATCTGTTCGACTTCTGGGTCGGCCCGTTCTACGTGGGCTTTTTCGGGGTCACGACTGCCTTTTTCACCTTGCTGGGCACGGTACTGATCTTTTGGGGCGCATCCCAACAGGGCACGTTCAACCCCTGGCTGATCAATATCGCCCCCCCCGACCTGAGCTATGGTCTGGGCATGGCACCCCTGCTGGAGGGCGGTCTGTGGCAGATCATCACGATCTGTGCGACGGGCGCCTTTGTCAGTTGGGCGCTGCGCGAGGTCGAGATTTGCCGCAAGCTGGGCATGGGGTACCACGTGCCCATCGGCTTCGGCTTTGCCATCCTGGCCTATGTCACGCTGGTCATCTTCCGCCCCTTCCTGATGGGCGCGTGGGGGCACGGGTTCCCGTACGGGATCTTCAGCCACCTCGATTGGGTCAGCAACACCGGCTACGCCTATCTGCATTTCCATTACAACCCGGCGCACATGCTGGCCGTCACGCTGTTCTTCACGACCACGCTGGCGCTGGCGCTGCACGGCGCGCTGATCCTGTCGGCGGCCAACCCCGAAGAGGGCAGCGACGCGCTGACGCCCGACCACGAAGACACGTTCTTTCGCGACTTCATCGGTTATTCCATCGGCACGCTGGGCATTCACCGCTTGGGCTGGCTGCTGGCGATCAACGCCGTGTTCTTCAGCGCCGTCTGCATCATCATTTCCGGCCCCGTCTGGACGGCTGGCTGGCCCGAATGGTGGAACTGGTGGCTGAACCTGCCGATCTGGGGCGCTGATCCGCTGCCCGTCTATCAATCCGGCTTTGGGGGATAAGGGCATGTTCAACATCGAATACCAAAACATCTTCACCCAAGTTCAGGTCCAGGGGAAACCCGAATGGGGCATGGACGACAGCGGCGAGATGATGCGCGAGCGGGGCGGCACGCCGTTCTTCTCGACCCTCGCGGGCTGGATCGGCAACGCGCAGATCGGCCCCATCTATCTGGGCTGGACCGGCATGGTGTCGCTGGCGACGGGCCTGATCTGGTTCGTCATGGTCGGCATCTCGATGCTGTCCCAGGTGGGTTTCTCCATCCCCGAGTTCATCCGCCAGCTGTTCTGGCTGGCGCTTGAGCCGCCATCGCCGGAATACGGGCTGAGCATGCCGCCGCTGGACGAGGGCGGCTGGTACATCATCGCCAGCTTCTTCCTGCTGGTGTCGGTGATGACATGGCTGCTCAGGTCTTACCTGCTGGCGGCTGAGCACAAGATGGGCAAGCACGTGTTCTGGGCGTTCGCCGCGGCCGTGTGGCTGTTCCTTGTGCTGGGTCTGTTCCGGCCTGTCCTGATGGGATCCTGGAGCGAGGCCGTGCCCTACGGTATCTTCCCGCACCTCGATTGGACCACGGCGTTCTCTATCCGGTACGGCAACCTCTACTACAACCCGTTCCACTGTCTTTCGATCGTGTTCCTTTATGGGTCGGTCCTGCTGTTCTGCATGCATGGCGGCACCATTCTGGCCGTGACCCGCTATGGCGGCGACCGCGAGTTGGAACAGATCTATGACCGCGGCACGGCGACCGAACGGGCGGCCCTGTTCTGGCGCTGGACCATGGGGTTCAACGCCACGATGGAGGGCATTCACCGCTGGGCCTGGTGGTTTGCGGTGCTGACCCCGATCACGGGGGGCATCGGTATCCTGCTGACCGGCACGGTTGTCGACAACTGGTTCATCTGGGCGCAGGAGCACAATTTCGCGCCGATGTATGACGGGGCCTATGGCTACGAAGACTACGGTTCTTACGAAGCCTTCATTGGGAAGGAGAACTGATATGCTCCCCAAGTGGTTCAATGAATGGAACAGGGCCAACCCGACCAATGTGTTCGGACCGGCCATCGCCGTGGGCATCGTGGGCAGCGCCGTCTTTGTCGCCGCACTGGTCGTGACATGGGGCAACCCGTATCAGACCGAAAGCATGCAGACCGGCCCGCGCGGCACGGGCATGTCGGTGCCGGAATACAACGTGGCCCGGCTGAAACCCGACCCCACGCTCGAGGCGTATTACACCGAAGAACCCTACGTTCCCGAAGGGGGCGAGGACCTGGCCAAGGACATTTACGAAAATGTCCAGGTGCTGGGTGATCTGACCGACGACAACTTCAACCGGGTGATGCTGGCCATCACGCAGTGGGTGTCGCCCGAGGAAGGCTGCGCCTATTGCCACGGCGATGTCGACATCTCGGAATACGGGGCGGATGACCTCTATACCAAGGTTGTCAGCCGTCGCATGATCCAGATGACGCAGAACATCAACGAGAACTGGTCCGGTCACGTCAATGCCGTGGCCGAGGTGGGGGTCAACTGTTACACCTGCCACCGGGGCCAGCCCGTGCCTTCGGACATCTGGTTCAACGTCACGCCGGTGAACGAGAATGTGGGCGGCTGGGCTGCGGTGCAGAACCGGGCGACGTCGATGTCCACATCCACGTCGCTGCCGTCTTCCGCGCTCGAGGTATATCTGACCGACTATGACAGCCAGGTGAATGTGCATGATCTGGACAGTCGCGTGGCCGGTGTGCCCGGCATCGACGACGGCATCGCCACCATCCAGAAGACCGAGATGACCTATTCGCTGATGAATTACTTCTCGAACTCGCTGGGTGTGAACTGTGTGTTCTGTCACAACAGCCGCGCCTTCTATGACGCCGCGCAATACACGCCGCAATGGGGCATTGCCCAGCTTGGGCGTCAGATGGTGATCGAGATGAACCAGGAATACCTGATCCCGCTGAAGGACACGTATCCTGCCGAACGTCTTGGCCCCATCTATGCCGATGCGCCCAAGGCGGCGTGCCGGACCTGCCACAAGGGCTATCAGCGCCCCTTGCAGGGCATGAACGTGATTGCCGACTGGCCCGAACTCGCCACCAGCGACGCGCCTGTCTACGAATGACGGGCCCGGCGGATCACGGTCCGCCTTGCCCGCGCGCCGGAAGACCGGCGCACCCCAAGAAGTGACGGGGGCGGCGTCCCAGTTTTGCCCCCGTGACGCCAGGCGCGGGCCATTGGCTTCCTTGGCCCACGCGCGGGATCATCTGATCCCGGTTCCCTTCCTGTTGGCTACAGGAACCTGGCGTCGTGCCTGAGCTGTCGGGCGCGACGCCTTTTTGCCCCATGGGTCCCGCATGGCAAGGCGGGCGGGGCGGCAGACAAAGGATGTGCGCGATGACCGACCTGACAAAGACCCCCCTGCTGGACAAGGTTGCCGGCCCCGCCGATCTCAAACGGCTGAGCGATGAGGACCTGTCGCGACTGGCCGACGAGCTGCGCGGCGATGTGATCGAAAACGTCAGCCGCACGGGCGGGCATCTGGGATCGTCCCTGGGCGTGGTGGAATTGACGGTGGGCATTCACGCCGTGTTCGACACGCCGCGCGACAAGGTGATCTGGGATGTGGGCCACCAGTGCTACCCCCACAAGATCCTGACCGGCCGCCGCCACCGCATGGGCACCTTGCGCCAGAAGGACGGGTTGAGCGGGTTCACCAAGCGGGCGGAAAGCGCCTTTGACCCTTTTGGGGCCGCGCATTCGTCCACGTCCATATCCGCCGCGCTGGGGTTCACGGTGGGCCGCGACATGGGCATGCCGACAGGGGATGCCGTGGCCGTCATCGGCGACGGGTCCATTTCGGCGGGCATGGCCTACGAGGCGCTGAACAATGCAGGTCACGAAGGCCGCCGCCTGTTCGTGATCCTGAACGACAACGAGATGTCCATCGCGCCCCCCACCGGCGCGATGAGCACCTACCTGTCGAACCTCAGCCGCAACTCTCCCTTCGCGCCCTTGCACGCCATTGCCGAGGGGATGGAGGCCGCCCTGCCCAAGCCCATGCGTGACGGCGCGCGGCGCGCGCGCGAGATGGTGACAGGGGTCGAGAGCCGGGGCACCTTCTTTGAAGAACTGGGATTTGACTATATCGGCCCGATTGACGGCCATGACATGGAACAGGTGCTGGGTGTGCTGCGCGCGGCCCGCACCCGCGCCACCGGCCCGGTGCTGATCCACGCCTGTACGGTCAAGGGCAAGGGCTATGCCCCCGCCGAAGGGTCCGCCGACAAGTATCACGGGGTGTCCAAGTTCGATGTCGCGACGGGCGAACAGTCCAAGGGCAAGAGCAACGCGCCCGCCTATACGTCCGTTTTCGGAGAGACCCTGGCCGATCTGGCCGCAAAGGACCCGACGATCGTTGCCATCACCGCCGCCATGCCATCGGGCACGGGTGTGAACAAGATGGCCGACCGGTTCCCGGCCCGGGTGTTCGACGTGGGCATTGCCGAACAGCACGGCGTGACCTTTGCCGCCGGGATGGCGGCATCGGGCCTCAAACCGTTTTGCGCGATCTATTCCACCTTCCTGCAACGCGGCTATGACCAGGTGGTGCATGACGTGGTGCTGCAAGGGCTGCCCGTGCGGTTCGCCATCGACCGGGCGGGCCTTGTGGGCGCAGATGGGGCCACGCATGCGGGGTCCTTCGACATTGGCTATCTCGCATCCTTGCCGGGCATCGTGGTGATGGCCGCGGCAGACGAGGCAGAGCTGGTGCACATGGTGACAACGGCGGCGGCCCATGACAGCGGGCCGATTGCCTTCCGCTATCCGCGCGGCAACGGGCGCGGGGTCGAGATGCCGGAACAGGGCGAGGTGCTGGAGATCGGCAAGGGCCGGATGATCCAGGAGGGATCAGACGTGGCGCTCTTGTCGCTGGGCACGCATCTGGATGCCTGCGAACGCGCCGCGGCCCGGCTGGAAGCGGACGGTCTGTCCGTGTCCATCGCCGATGCGCGCTTTGCCAAGCCGCTGGACATGGACATGATCCGCGCCCTGGCGGCCAGGCACACGCTGCTGGTCACCGTCGAACAGGGCGCCATGGGCGGCTTTGGCGCGATGGTGTTGCAGGCCATGGCCGCCGACGGGTTGCTGGATCAGGGCCTCAAGGTGCGCACGATGCACCTGCCGGACCGGTTCATCGACCAGGCCAGCCCGGACGAGATGTACGAGGATGCCGGCCTTACGGCTCAGGACATCGTGCATACGGTTCAGGACGCCCTTGGGCGCGTGGAGACAAATGTGGTCGACCTGATCGCGGGCGAATAGGCTTCATTGTTCGACAAATATGCCCGCCGGAGGCTCCGACATCGGCCGCAGGGACCCTCCGGGGGTCGTATTTTCAGTCGGAAGAAACACGCGCGCGCGCCTGCGCCGCCTGATCGGGAAGCCCTGATGTCTCATAGATGTCCGCCAGCATCGCATTGAGCGGTACGCCGTCGGGATCAAAGGTGCGCCGCATCTCCAGGACCTGCTGCGCACGAGAGGTCCGGCCTGCGCGGATCAGGGCATCAAGGTGGATCTGGTCGAACAGGTCCCTTTGCGCATGGCTGCCACCGCCTTCGGCAAGGCGGGGCAGGGCCTTGCCCAGAAAACGGATGCAATCGTCGTAATCACCGGCGGCGTGGGCGGCGATTCCGTGGGCGGCCCAAAGCGCCACGTCGCGCCAGACCTGACAGTCGTGCCGGCTGTCATCCTCGGCGCGCTCCTCTATCGCCTTCAGCAGGGCCTCGCCCTCGGCGCGCCCTGTCCGGCCCAGGGCGTAAAGGTATTGCAGGGTCAGAAAGGGGCTGACCGTATCGGCCCCGCGCCGCGCGACATGGTCGGCCACGTCCTGCCAGCGGTCGCCCACGTCGATGCCTGCAAATTCGATCCGTGCCAGCAGCGACACGGCCCCCACCTGATCCTGCGAATAGTCGCGGTTCTGGTTCCACACATGGGTGTCATAGGCGGCCAGCAGGTCGTCCGTGCGCCCGGCCGAGATGTAGAACAGCGCCAGGTGCCACCAGTTGTGGCTGTGCATGAAGCTGTTGAGATCGGCCCAGTGATGCGCGACCGATTCCAGGAATGCCGTGCCTTCGGCCACCTGCCCGCGCGTGAGGTAGATATGGGCCAGCGCGTGATGCGCCCAGGGTTCGCTGTCATCGAGGCGCAGCGCATGGCGCGCGGCGGCTTCGGCATCGTCCAGCAGGTGGCATTCCTCGAACCCGAAGGCCAGCATGCCGTGGGCATAAGGGATGTCCGCGGCCCCCGGCTGCGCCTTTTGCGCGACGCGCAGCATGGCCGGAAAGTCGCCGATGTTGAACGTGTGGTACTGGCCCAGTTTCAACATCACCATGTCGCGGGGATAGGCGCTGACCGTTGCCTCGCACAGTTCGATCAGTTTGGGGATGTCCCCGGCGACGAAAAGGCGGGCCGCTTCGACAGCGGCCTCTTCGCGGGGCGACAGGCCTGTGGCGGCCAGCGCGTTGTCCAGGAATGGCTGCGCCAGTGACGGGGCCGAGGGTGCTTCCAGCAGCATATAGAGGATCGCGGCGTAGGCATTGGCCAGGCCATTGCCGGGGTCCGCCCTGGCCGCCTTGAGGATGTTGGCCGCCTTGGTCTGGAAGCTGATGAACCCGTGCACGAAATCGTCGATCCCCTGGCGGGTCGCGTCGCTGTTGCAGGTGATGGGCAGGCCATAGAGGTCGTGCATCCGTGTCCCTCTCAGATCGGGTGTTTGGCGGCATAGGCGCGCAGCAGGCCGGCCACCTGGTCGGGCGCATCCCAGTGGATCGAATGCCCGGCCCCTTCAAGGATGTGGTGCGGCAGGTGGCTGAGCACGGCCAGGATGTGATCGGGTGGCACAACCAGGTCAAGCGCGCCGATCAGCACCTGTGTGGGGCAGGTCGGGCTGGCCAGCGCGGTGCCGTCAAAGCCGCGCAAGGCGGTCAGTTGGTGTTCCATGGCATCGGCCGTCTGTGCGTGCGGGTAGGCAAGGCTGTCTGCCACCGCCTGGTCCAATGCGGCCGGATCGTGGTAGACGCGCGGATTGAATAGCCACGGGAACAGGGCGCGCAGCCATGTGTCTGCGGGCGCGTTGCTGCGCCGGATCGCGATGAGCGTCGCGAAGAGCGCCGTGTTGCGCGGCAGGCGCACGGGGGCGGAGGCCGCGATATGGGTCGAGGCCATGCGGTCGGGCACCTCCTGCGCCATGTGCAGCGCGATGATCCCGCCCATCGAATGGCCGATGGTGTGGTACCGGTCGTGTCCCAGATGCGTCATCAGCGCGAGCGCATCCTTGCACATCAGGTCGATGGACACGGGCGCGTCCCACGGTGTTGTCCGGCCCGTCGTGCGGTTGTCGGGTGTGATGCAGGTAAAGTGATCCCTGAGCAGCGGGATCAGCGGGGTCCAGCTGGCGTGGTCGGACATGAACCCGGCTAGCATCAGAAGCGGCGGGCCGTCTCCGGTCACGTCATAGTGCAGGGCGACATCGTTACGTGCGAGGGTCGGCATTGAGCTGGCTCCAGGTTGGCAGCAGGTCGTGTGGGGCAGGGGTGGCGGCATGAACGCCCCGGGCGATGGCGCGCGTCAGGCACAGCGCGGCGGCGTGGCCGATCAGGCTCAGGTCCTGCGGGTCGGTCATGGGGGTCGCGCCGGTTGAGACGCCAAAGACAAGATCCCCGTCGCCGGGGCTGTGCGCCGGCACGCAGGCCCGCGCGATACCGTCATGCGCCGCAATCGCGACGCGCTGGCATTGCGCCTTGTCCAGCCTGGCGTCCGTGGCGACGATGGCGATGGTCGTGTTGGCCCGCTCCAGCATCGCCGTCAGCTTGGCACTGTCGAGGCTGCGTCCGAGGCCCGTGGCCGGGTCGGGCCCCAGCCCTCCGAATTCGTCATCGATCTCGAACGGGGCCGCCCAGAAATGCCTGTCACCGGGTGTCGTGACGCTGCCCATCGGGTTGGCGGCAACCAGGGCGCCCACCGTGATCCCGGTGTCGAGGGTGAGAGAGGCGGTGCCCAGCCCGCCCTTCATCCGCGCCGTCATGGCCCCGGTGCCCGCGCCGATGGTGCCGATGTCGGTGGTGTCGGTGGCGGCATCGAACGCCGCGCGGCCAAGTGCGGGGTAGGGGGTGTCGGCCCAGGCATGATCCCCGCCCGACAGCAGGTCGAAGATAATCGCCCCCGGCACCAGCGGGATGATGGCGTCGCCCACGCGGTAGCCGCGCCCCTGTGCCCGAAGCCCGGCCACCACGCCCGAACAGGCGTCAAGCCCGTAGGCGCTGCCGCCTGCCAGCACCAGCGCATCCACCTGTGCGACGGATTTGTCCGGTGCCAGCAGGTCCGTTTCGCGCGTCCCCGGCGCGCCGCCCAGAACCGCGACAGAGGCGGTAAAGGGCGCATCCGCCGTCAGCACCGTGACGCCGGATTTCAGCGCGTCGTCCTGCGCGTTGCCGACCTTGAGCCCGGCAATGTCCGTGATCGCGTTTTGCGGGCCTGGGGTCATTTTGATTTCGTGCCTCCGGCGGGCATATTTGGGGGAACAATGAAGGGTCAGATGCGGGGTTTCGGTGCGGCCGTGGCAGGATCGCCGGTGTTGGGAACGCCCTTGGGTTCGATCAGCAGGACCTTGCATTCGGCGTCAGCGCGCGGCCGGTGCGTGACGCCCTTGGGCACGATGAACAGCTCGCCCGCCTTGACCGGGTGGCTTTCGGTTTCCAGGTCCATGACCATCTCGCCTTCCAGCACGAGAAAGAAGTCGTCGGTGTCCTCGTGCAGGTGGAAGGGGAATTCCCCCTGGAACTTGACCACCATCACCTCGTTTTCGTTGTAATCGGCGACCACGTGCGGGTCCCAGTGAGTGTTGAACTGTGCAAGTTTGGCGGCAAGGTTGATGGTCTGCATGGCGGGCTCCTTTTTCTTGTGGCACATCATGCGCGATTGTGGGCGGGCCACAAGGGCGCACGCGTCATGTCGGCAGTGTCAGGGCCGAGGTAAGTATCGCCGTCACGGCGAGGATCAGAGCGAAAACGCTCAATTCCACCGTGATGCTGGCGGCGAGGCGCCGCGCGGCCGTGCGGTCGCCGCGGGCGAGGGCGGGCACGAACCGAACCTTGTTCAGGGCGGCCAGGCCCAGCAGTGCCGATACGGCAAGAATTTTCAGCAGCAAAGCCTGACCGTAACCGGTGCTGACAAGCGCGCCGGCACTGCCCAGCAATCGGTAGGCCATGATCCCGCCCGCGACGATCAGGACCGGAACGAAAACGCTGGCGACGCGGCCGAAGCGATGCCCGAGCGTGGCCGCCTGGGCCATGGTGGAGGGTGTGCGCGCAAGGCGTCGGAGCGGGATGAGGATACCGATCCATCCCGCGATGCCGACAAGATGCAGAAGCAACAGGCCTGACAGAAGGACGGACTCGCGGGTCGCGATATGACCGGTCAGCACGAAAGACGACAGGGCGGCGACACCACCAAGGCCCGACAGAACGGCACCGATCCGGCCCAGGCCCAGTCCCGCCATCAGCAATACGAACCCGCCGACCTGGATCTGAAGTGCGGTGCCGCTTTGGGTGCGCCACAGGAGCCCGAGCATTTCGGGGTCGGTCATGCCAGTGGCGTCGCCGGTCAGCGCGGCCCCTTTCATTACAAAGGTCGCAACCGCCGCAACAAGGCCGAGACTGGCAAAGCCTGCTGCCAGACCGGCGGTGCGCCGCAGGCCAAAGGCAAGCGCACACATCACCGTGCCCGCCGCCCCGAGCGTGCCCGTATAGACCGCCCATTTCAGACCGATCGCCAAAAGGCCCAGGCCGTCCGGCATGTCAATCAACGATGAAACTGATGGTGCCCTTTTGCGCGTGGCCGTCATCGCCGAGCCCGCGCCATTCGATCAGGTAGGTGCCCTTGCCCATGTCCTGAAGGGGCAACTTGAAACGGGACGCGAAACTCTTTTGTCCGTCGAGGGTCATTTGACCCGTTTGCGTTTCTTCGTATGTCCAGGTGACGCGGGTGAGCCGAATGTCACGCTTGAAGGTCAGAGCGAGTTCGGATGGCGTCGAGCCGAGCCGGTCGCCATGGCCGGGCGACGTGTCCTCCAGCGGTGAATGTGCCGCTGTGGCAGAGGCGAAAGCCCAGATCACGAGCGCGGCCAGCGTGCATTTCATGTCGAGCGTCCTTTGTCGTTCTGTACGTGCCGTGATCCTAGGGTAAAAAGCGGGGCTTAGGCCAGAGGGTCTGTGCGCCCCTCAGATACACCGCCCGCCGTCGATCTCGAGCGCGACGCCCGTGATCATCGATGCCGCATCCGAGCACAGGAATGTGGCCGCCGCGCCCATGTCCTGCGGGGTGGAAAAGCGGCCCAGTGGGATGGTGGAGAGAAACTTGGCGCGGGTTTCCGGCGTGTCTTCGCCCATGAACGATTTCAGCAGTGGCGTTTCGCCTGCCACCGGGTTGATTGCGTTCACGCGGATGCCGTCGGGGGCCAGTTCGACCGCCATCGCCTTGGTTGCCGTGATCATCCAGCCCTTGGAGGCGTTGTACCAGTTCAGACGGGGCCGTGGGCTGATCCCGGCGGTCGAGGCGACGTTCAGGATTGCGCCTGCCTTGCGCGCCTTGAAGTGGGGCACGAGCGCGCGCGCCGTCAGGTAGACCGACTTGGCGTTCACGGCCAGCACGCGGTCAAAGTCGTCTTCGGTCACGTCCTCAAGCGCCTGGGGCATGTGGGTGATGCCCGCGTTGTTCACAAGGATGTCGAGGTGGCCGAAGGTGGACAGCGCCGTGTCGGCCATGGCCTGAACCGACGCGCCGTTTGCGACGTCGACCGGGGTGCTGTGCCCGCCGATCTCTTGCGCGATGGCCGCCGCGCCGTCGCCGTTGATATCGGCAACCAGCACCTGCGCGCCTGCCGCCGCAAAGGCCCGTGCGATCCCGGCGCCAAAGCCGCTGGCCGCCCCCGTGACAATCGCGGTCTTGCCGTCAAGCTGCATCTGACACCTCGTTGATAAAGTCGCGCATGAGGGTATAGAACGCCTCTGGCGCGTCAAAGTCGACCGTGTGGCCCGCGTTTTCCAGCAGGTGAAAGCGTGGATCCGGCAAGTGCCGGGCGATCTCGGCCCCGAAGACGTGGGGCATGATCGGATCGCGGTCACCGGCGATGACAAGGGCCGGGCATGTCACCCGGGCCAGGTCCGCGCGAAAGTCGAAGCGGCCATGTTCGTTTTTCGGGCCGTTGAACTGCATCGCGACCGGGTTCTTGACGATCATGCGGGCCACCATGTCCTGATCCAGGCCGCGCACCGAATAGAGCGGAAAACACGTGTCGAAATAGGCCTGTCTGCGGTCTGGCGTGGGATCGGACCAATAGGTGCGTGCCACCGCGCCCGCCTTGGGCCCGCCGATCCGGGCAAAGGCGGCAAAGACGGTTTCAAAGTCTACATGCGCCGCCGTCACCGACAGGATCAGGCCGGAGAGCCGGTCCGGGTGGCGCGTGGCAAAGGACTGCGCCACATAGCCACCAAAGGACGCGCCATAGATGATCGGGGCATCAAGGCCCAGCACATCGCACAGGCCCGCGATGTCGTCGCCCCATTGCGCCAATGTCCAGGTGGACGGATCGCCATCGTCCGACCGCCCGTTGCCGCGGTGATCGACATAGATGATCTGGCACATATCGGCGAGCTGCCCAAGGTGGGGCTTGTAGATCGAGTGATCCGAGCCGGGCCCGCCATGCAGCGCAATCAGCGTCGGCTTTTCGCGCATCTCCGGGCCGTCGGGAACGAGGCTGGACCCTTCGATATCGACATAGAGACGGACGCCGTTCACCTCGATCCGCATCAGGCTGTCGCCCTGCCGCCGGACTGGTCAAAGCAGAACCCGGTGGTAAAGCTTGCCTCTTCGCTTGCCAGCCAGCAGGCCATGCTTGCGATCTCGTCCACCGTGCCGAAGCGGCCCATGGGGATCTTGGATTGCATGAAATCGATATGCGCCTGCGTCATCTGGTCGAAGATGGCCGTGCGCACCGCCGCCGGGGCGATGGCGTTGCAGGTGACCCCGCTGGTCGCCAGTTCCTTACCCAGCGATTTGGTCAGCCCGATCACGCCCGCCTTGGACGCGGAATAGGCGGGGGCGTTGGGGTTGCCTTCCTTGCCCGCGATCGAGGCGATGTTGACGATCCGGCCCCACCCCTTGGCCCGCATGATCGGGGCCGCGGCGCGGTTGCAGTAGAAGACGGCGTTCAGGTTCAGGTCGTGCACCTTCAGCCAATCCTCGACCGGATAGTCCCATGTGGTCGTGTTTGGCCCGGTGATCCCGGCCGAGCAGACCAGGATGTCCGGCGCGGCCTCTGTCATGGCGGCGCTGACTGCCTCTGCGTCCGTCACGTCAATCTGGCGGGTGCCCATGTCCAGCGCAGCCAGCGCGCCTGCGTTGATGTCCCAGACCTCTACCGTGCCGCCTTCGGCCATGATGCGCGCCGCGATGCCGTGCCCCAGCCCGGCCGCCCCGCCGGTGATGACGGCGCGGCGCCCCTTGAAACGGTTTTCGATGATCATGCCGTGTCCTTCTGCAAGGGCATGCGGTGGACGTGGCGCAGATGGCCGTCCCCGCCAGTGGATGACTTTTCGTGACCAAAGCCGAGCCTGGTCCAGAACGTGCGCGCGCGGGGGTTTGCGTCCAGCACGGCGATGCGCAGACAGGTGGCCGCGTCCGCCCGGGCCTGTGCGATCACATGGGTGGCCATCTGTTGGCCCAGACCTGCGCCGCGCGCCTTCGGGTCCAGCAGCAACAGGCCCAGATACCAGTCATTGGGCTCGTAATACCCCTTGAGGCAGGTGGCGATGGCGTCGAGGGGGCCGCCCGTGCTGTACCCCCAGCACCAGACCTGGTCCGGCGGGACGCCGGGTGGCGCGTCTGTCATCGTCTCTTGGACATAGGCCATGTCGGGGTCCTGCCCGGTTTCAAGCCGGACATAATCGCGGGCCCGCTGGCACAGGTCCAGCACGCGCGCGCCATCCGCGGGCCAGTGCAGGCGCACGACCTCAGCCATGATGTGCCGCCACGGTCTTGAGGGTGGAGAAGCCATAGAGTGCCTCGAACCCCTTTTCTCGGCCGTGCCCGGATTTGCCGATGCCACCGAAAGGCAGTTCGACCCCACCCCCGGCGCCATAGTTGTTGAGGAACACCTGGCCCGACCGCAGTGCTTTCGCAAGCCGCATCTGCCGCGCGCCATCGCGGGTCCAGACGCTGGCGACAAGGCCGTAATCGGTGCCGTTGGCGATGCGCAGCGCGTCGGCTTCGGTGTCGAACGGGATCAGGACCTGCACGGGGCCAAAGATCTCGTCGCGGGCCAGTATGTGGTCGGCGGGCACGTTGTCAAAGAGCGTGGGCAGCACATATGCGCCGGTGTCGGGGGCGTCCTGCAATGCGCCCTGGGCCGCGATCGTCAGGTCCGCGCCCCGTGCGAGGAAGCCGTCAACGATGTCCTTCTGCCGGGCCGAGATCAGGGGGCCGACGCGCAGGTCGTCCAGCGCGGGGCCGACAGTGAGGTCGGCGTAAGCCGCCGCCATACGATCCCGGACGTCGTCATACACGCCCCGCTGCACAAGGATGCGCGACGACGCCGAACAGGTCTGGCCCGTGTTCTGTATCCCTGCGTTCACCAGAAAGGGCAGGGCGGCGTCCAGGTCGGCATCGTCGAACACCAGTTGCGGGGACTTGCCGCCCAGTTCCAGCGTCACGGGCACTACATTGGCCCCCGCCGCCTGTTGGACCAGTGCGCCGGTGCGGACCGATCCGGTAAAGCTGATGTGCTGCACGCCGGGATGGGCCGCCAGCGCTGCGCCCGCTTCGCTGCCCAGACCCGGCACTACGTTCAATGCGCCATCGGGCAACCCGGCCTCGGCTGCGATATGGGCAAAGGCGAGGGCGGTCAGGCACGCCTCCTCTGCCGGTTTCAGGACACAGGCGTTGCCCATGGCAAGGGCGGCGCCCACGCTGCGCCCGATGATCTGCATGGGATAGTTCCAGGGCACGATATGCCCCGTGACCCCGTGCGGTTCGCGCAGGGTATAGACGGTATAGCCATCAAGATAGGGGATCGTGTCGCCCGTCACCTTGTCGGCGGCCCCGCCATAGAATTCCATGTAGCGGGCCAGCGCCATGGCGTCCGCGCGCGCCTGGGTCAGCGGTTTGCCCACATCCAACGCTTCGAGCGTGGCAAGGTCGTCGACGCGGGCACGCACGCGGCGCCCGATCTCGGTCAGGATGCGCCCGCGTTCGGTGGCGGTCATGCGGCCCCAGTCGCCCGCACGCGCGGCATGGGCCGCGGCAACGGCGGCATCGATATCCGAACGTTGCCCATTGGCAATGCTCGCCAAGTCACTGGAATCGCTGGGATTGATCAGCGTCAGCCTGTCTTCTGCGGCGACCTCGCGCCCGCCAATCAGCATCAGCGCAGGATCGAACCAAAGCGGTGGTGTCATTCAGCTGTCCCTTTCCGCCATGCCAAACATCGCGCGCCACTGTGCGGCGCTCATGGTCTGACGGTAATCCTGTGTCATGCCGGGGTCGAGGGCCTCGATCAGCACGCGGTCTTCAAGCCAGATCTCGACACACGAGAACGGCCCGCGATTGCAGGTGCGGGCGGTCCAGCCGTTGCGCGTTCCGATGTCCAGAAGCTGTGCTTCGGTCAGGTCCGAGGTGAGGCAGACATGGGACGCCACGGCGCCAGAGGTGGCGGGCCCCTGAACAAATGCGATCTGATCCGGTCCGCGTTGTACCTGCATGCCGGCTGGATAGACCTCGATCGCGGTGCCGTCGTCCGACCTGTCAAACGCGATGAACGCGCCGGGACAGGGTGGAAAGGGCAGTGCGGTGCCGCCCATGATCCGGGCCAGGACACCCGCCACATGTTCCGGGTTTTCGGCGTCGACGGACAGGTGGGCAAGGGTCATGTCACGGCCTCCGGCACTGTGGGTGCGGCATCAATCAACTGTCGTGTATAGGCGTGCCGGGCCGTGCTGAACACGGCTTCGGTTGTGCCTTGCTCGACAATCTGGCCGCTTTTCATCACTAGCACGCGGTCGGTGATGGTGCGCACGACACTCAGGTCATGGCTGATGAACAGGTATGTCAGGTCATATTGGCGGCAGAGGTCGGCAATCAGGTCGAGGATCTGGGCGCGCACGGACACGTCCAATGCGCTGACCGCCTCGTCAAAGATCACCAGGTCGGGCCGGATGATCAGCGCGCGGGCGATGGCCAGCCGCTGGCGCTGTCCGCCGGAAAACTGGTGCGGGTACTTCCGGGCGTCATCGGGGGACAGGCCGACATCGGTCAGTGCCTTGGCGATCCTGTCGGCGCGGTCGGCGGGCGGCGTGCCAAGCAGGTGGAAAGGTTCCGAGATCAGGCGGGCGACGCGGTGGCGCGGATTGAAACTGCCATAGGGGTCCTGAAACACCACCTGCATCTTGCGCCGCACCGACGGGTCGGTGACGGGTGTGCCGTCCAGCGTGATGGTGCCGCCCTGCACCGGCTCAAGCCCCAGGATCGCGCGGGTCAGGGTGGATTTTCCACAACCGGATTCGCCCACCAGCCCAACCCGTTCGCCGCGATTGATGTCAAAGCTGACATGATCCACGGCCCGATGTTTTGCCGCGGGGACAAACAGGCGGGTGCGGGGCAGGTCATAGTCGCGCACGATGTTGTCGACGCGCAGCAGCGGGGTATCCTGCGCACCCATGGGCAAGGTGACGCGGTGGTTCGAGGCGGCCAGCAGCGCCCGCGTATAGGGGTGGTGCGGGGCTGTCAGCAAGGCGTGCGCTTCGCCTGTCTCGACCACGTTGCCGCCGTGCATGACGACGATCCGGTCGGCCATTTCGGCCACGACGGCAAGGTCATGGGTGATCATCAAAAGGCCCATGCCGTCTTCGGCTGCGAGCCGTTTGAGCAGGGACAGGATCTGCGCCTGGGTCGTGACATCCAGCGCCGTCGTCGGCTCGTCCGCGATCAACAGTTTTGGACCGCAGGCGATGGCAATGGCGATCACCACACGCTGGCGTTGGCCGCCCGACAATTCGTGCGGGTAGCGTGTGAGGGGGATCGCCTGCAATCCCACGCGGTCCAGCACCTGGCGCGCCCGGGCCGTCGGATCAAGGTCGGGCCGGTGCAGGCGGACCGTCTCGGCCACCTGTGCCCCGATGGTCTGAACGGGGTTCAGCGCCGTCATGGGTTCCTGAAACACCATGCCCGCAAGGTCGCCACGCAGCGTGCAGAGCGTCGCCTCGTCCAGCGCCAGCATGTCGTGGCCATCCAGGGTGATTGATCCGGTTGCACTGGCCTGTGCAGGCAGCAATTGCATCACGGCGAGTGCGGTCATGGATTTACCCGACCCGCTTTCGCCGGTGATCGCGACCACCTCGCCCGGGGCCAGCGACAGGGAGACATCGCGCAGGATCGGCAGCCCCGCGATGGACAGCGACAGGGTGCGGATGTCGAGCAGGCTCATACCCGGGCCACCCGCAGCCGTGGATCAAGCGCATCGCGCAGGCCGTCACCCAGCAGGTTCAGCCCCAGAACGGTGAGGATGATGGCAAGGCCGGGCACCAGCGCCATGTGCGGCGCGATGCTGACCAGTGTTTGCGCGTCGGCCAGCATCCGCCCCCAGCTGGGTGTCGGCGGCTGCGCGCCAAGGCCCACATAGGACAGCGCCGCTTCGGCCAGGATACCCAGAGAGAACTGGATGGTGGCCTGCACGATCAGCAGGTTGGCGATGTTGGGCAGGATGTGTTCGACGCTGATGCGTGCGGCCCCCTTGCCTGCGACACGGGCGGCGAGGATGAACTCGCGCGCCCAGAGGGGCAGGGCCCCGCCACGCGTGACGCGTGCGAAGACGGGGATGTTGAAGATGCCGATGGCGATGATGGCGTTGACCGCCCCCGCACCGAAAACGGCGGTGATCAGGATGGCGATGACCAGCGACGGGAAGGCAAAGATCAGGTCATTGCCGCGCATGATCACCTCGTCTACCCAGCCGCCTTGCCGCGCGGCGGCCCACAGGCCAAGCGGCACGCCGAGGCCGATGCCGATGCCCACCGCCACGCAGGCCACGGCGATGGAGGTGCGCGCGCCCACCATGATCATCGAGAACATGTCGCGTCCGAAATGGTCCGTGCCGAACCAGTGGGTGCCATTGGGCGTTTGCAGCTTTTCCGGGATGTTCATCGCGCCGTGATCGAAGGGCGTCCAGGCAAAAGACAGCAGCGCCGCGATCACCATCAGCGCCGACAGCACACCGCCCAGGATCAATGACCGGTTCATGTGCGTGCCCTAAGCCGCGGATCGACGGCGGCATAGGCCAGGTCAACACAGAAATTCACCACGATCACGGCGAAGACAAGCAGCATCGTCACGCTTTCGACCACGATCAGGTCGCGGGCAGAGATGCTTTGGAAGATCAGCCGCCCGAGGCCCGGCAGGTAGAACACCTGTTCGATGATGATGCCGCCCGCCAGCAGGAACGAGAATTGCAGGCCGAGGATGGTCAGTACCGGGATCATCGCATTGCGCAGGCCATGCTTGCGCAGCGCTTGCCCGCGACTGAGGCCCTTGGCCCGCGCGGTGCGCATGAAATCCTCGTCCAGCACATCGAGGAGCGACGACCGCATCACCCGCGCAAGGATCGCGGCCTGCGGCAGCGCAAGGGCGATGGCGGGCAGGGTGAGGGATTTCATCGCGGCAAAGACCCCCTTGTCCCAACCGGCAAAGCCACCCGCGCTAAACCAGCGCAGGTTGATGGCAAAGATCAGGACCAGCATCATCGCGAACCAGAAGTTGGGGATGGCGATGCCCACTTGCGTGGCCCCCATGACGCCGACATCGCCCGCCTTGCCGCGCCGGCTGGCCGCGAAGATGCCCGCGGGAAAGGCGATGAGGGTGGAGAGGGTGAGCGCATAGAGCGCCAGTGGCAGGGACACCCACAGCCGGTCGGCAATCATGTCCGCGACCTCGGTCCGGTACTGGTAGGATGTGCCGAAATCGCCCTGCACCATGCCGCCGACCCAAGACAGGTAACGCTGCCATTTTGGTTGATCCAGACCCAGCTCGGTCCGCAGCGCGGCCAGCGTATCCTCGGCCGCGTTGATCCCAAGCATGAAGGACGCGGGATCGCCCGGCGCCACCTCGATCACCGCAAAGATCAGCAGCGACGCGATGGCGAGGCTGATGATCAGAGACAGGAGCCGTTTGAGGGTGTAGCGCAGCATGTTGCCCGCAGGCTAGGCGGGCGGGTCGGTGCAGGCAAGCACGTCTGTGAGCGCGCCCAGGTCGCGGGCCAACGCGGCCATCGCCATGCCCCGGATCGTGGCGACATAGCAGTCCTGCGACCAGCCGCAGGTCTGGGTCAGGTTTTCCCAGTTGCGCACGGACAGAAGGGTCCACAGCAAATCGGTCGCTTGCTCGAGATCGGTGCCATCGGGCAGGGTGCCGTCGTCAGACAGGGCCTGCACGGCGGCGGCGCACCCTTCGCGCATGTCCTGCATGCGGGTGTTCCAGGCGGCGGCCGCTTCGGCATCTGTGTCGGTCACGGCCATGATGGCGCGGGCGACGCCATAGATTTTCGGAATGTAGTTGCCCCAAGCGGTGACAAACGCGTCAAGCCGTTCTGCACCCGAACGCGCATCGCGACTGGGGGCGAGGGCCGCGTCAACGGCGTTCTGCCGGTCCTGATAGCGGGTCGCGGCCACCAGCAGGTCGGTGCGGCTGGGAAAGTGCAGGTACACGGCCTGCCGGCTGATGCCTGTCGCCCGCGCGATGTCGGACATGGTGGGCAGCTTGGCCTGCGGTTGTTCCAGCAGCGTGAGCGTGGCGCGCAGGATTTTGGTCGGGGTATCGATCGGATTACTTGACATACTGTCAAGAAGCACATAGTTGACAGGCTGTCAATTGACACTGTGTCAAGCGAACTGAACCAAAGCAAAGTGATGGAGAACAGATATGACCAAACGTATTTTCATCTGGGTGGCGCATCCCAAACCCGGGTCCCTGAACGCGGCCCTCGCCGAGCGCTATGCGGCGGGCGCGCGGGCCAAGGGGGCGGAGGTGCGCATCATGCACCTGTCGGACATGGCGACGGAAACCGGCTATGACGCGGATGCCACGCTGTCGCCGGATGTGCAGGCCTGGCAGGACAACATCCGCTGGGCCGATCACGTGATGATCGTGCACCCCTATTGGTGGGGCGCGATGCCCGCGCAGGCCAAGGCCGTGATGGATGCGGGCCTGCAATCGGGCTTTGCCTACAAGTACCATAGGCGCGGCATGGGCTGGGACAAGCTGCTTGAGGGGCGGACGGGTGACGCGATCATCACGTCCGACACGCCGCCACTGATTGACACGTTGCTGTATCGCAGCCCCGGCCGCCGGGTCATGCGCAATCAGGTGATGAAGTTCGTGGGCGTGAAGCCAAAGACCGTGGTGCAGCTTGGGTCGGTGAAGCTTGCCACGCCGGAAAAGATTGCCGGCTGGCTGACGCGGGCAGAGCACATGGGGGCTGCGGCGGCCTGACCCCTCGCCACGACGGACTGGACGGTTATGTATGGGCCATGCAGCGCCCGCTTTTCATTGGGTCCGAGATCTATCGCGGATCGTCCTACGGGTCGTGGCACCCCTTGCGGGTGCCGCGGGTGTCCACGGTCATCGACCTGAGCCGGGCCATGGGCTGGTTGCCGCCTGACGTGTACCTGCCCAGCCCGCGTGCCAAGCCACAGGCGCTGACCATCTGGCACACGCCGGACTACCTGTCGGCGCTGCATGCCGCAGAGGCGACGCAGATGGTTTCGGCAGAGGTGAAGGCGCGGCACAGTCTGGGCACGCCGAACAACCCCGTGTTTCCCGAAATGTACCGCCGCCCCGCCACCGCGGCGGGCGGGTCGCTGCTGGCCGGAGAGCTGCTGCGCGACGGGGGCATCGTCTATCATCCGGCGGGTGGCACGCATCATGCGATGCCGGACCGGGCCGGGGGGTTCTGTTACCTGAATGACCCGGTCCTCGCGATCCTTGCCCTGCAACGCAACGGGGTGCAAAGGGTGGCCTATGTCGACATCGACGCGCATCATCCCGACGGGGTCGAGGTCGCCTTTGCCGACGATCCGGACGTGCTGATGATCTCGGTCCACGAGGAGGGGCTTTGGCCGCGCACGGGCCCGCTTGGGGCGACGGAGACGCTGGTGAACCTGCCCGTGCCGCGTGGCCTGAACGACGATGAGATGGCGCTGATCCGGGATCAGGTCATCCTGCCCCGCGTGGCGACCTTCAAGCCCGATGCCATCGTCCTGCAATGCGGCGCGGACGGGGTCGAGGAAGACCCGCAGGCGCATCTATCCCTGTCGAACAACGCACATTGGGATATCGTCCGGGCCCTGATGGGCCTGGCCCCGCGCCTGCTGGTGCTGGGTGGCGGTGGCTATAACCCGTGGTCGGTGGGTCGGCTGTGGACGGGGGTCTGGGCCACCTTGAACGGGCAGGAAATCCCTGATCACGTTGGCGCAGATGCCGAAGAGGTGCTGCGCGCCTTGCGTTTTGACGGAAACCGGCGGGGCAAAAACCCGCCCGCGCACTGGTTTACAATGCTCAGGGACACACCGCGCAACGGCCCAATCCGGGACGAGGTGCGAGACAAGCTCTTTCATCTTGCCAGATAAACTCCGGGGGGAGGCGCAGCCGGGGGGCTGGCCCCCCTCTACCCTACCCTGTGTAGTCGGCGTCGCTGACCTGTTCGAGCCACGTGGCCGCCGCGCCATCCACCGCCTCTTGCATGGCGATGTGGGTCATGGCCGTGTCCGGTGCTGCGCCGTGCCAGTGTTCGACATCGGCCGGTATCCACACCGTATCGCCCGGCCGTATCTGTTGCGGCGCTTCGCCCCGCAAGCAGACCAGCCCGGCCCCTTGGGTCACATGCAGGGTCTGGCCCAGCGGGTGGGTGTGCCAGGCCGTGCGTGCGCCCGGTGCAAAATGCACGGCCAGCGCATGCAGCCGCGCGGGCGGTTCGGCAGAGATGATCGGGTCTTGCCAGACCTCACCGGTGAAGTAGTCGGGGTTGGCCCGCAGGCTCGGGCGGCTGCCCGCCATGTGAATGATCATTCCGCCCAACTTACCCCGGTCAGGTCGGTCGCCTGCGTCGGCGCGTTGGTCCACAGGCCCTGTACACCTGCCTTGGCCACCGACAGTTGCGCCAGCTGGAACAGGTACCCGTTGACCGCGTCGCCGGCGATGATTTCCTGCGCTTTTTCCATCAGGTTGGTCCGCGTATCCGGGTCTGTCGTGCTGTTCAGCGTTGCGATCAATTCCTGGAATGCCGGATTGTCGTATTGGAAGTAATAGTCCGGGTTGGCATAGATGCCGATGTCCATCGGTTCCGTGTGGCTGACGATGGTCAGGCCAAAGTCCTTGCCGCGGAACACGGTTTCCAGCCATTGGGCCCATTCGACATTGATGATCTCGGCCTTGATCCCGACCTCGGCCAGTTGCGCGGCGATGATCTCGCCCCCGCGGCGGGCATAGGAGGGCGGGGGCAGGTGCAGCGTGGTTTCGAACCCTGCTTCCATCCCTGCCTCGGCCAGAAGCGCGCGGGCCTTGGCCGGATCATGCGCCGACCCGCCGGTGAAATCGACATAGGCCGGGTTGTGGGGCGCGAAATGGGTGCCGATGGGCGTGCCATAGCCGAACATGGCCCCGTCGATGATCGCCTGTCGGTCAATGGCATGGGCCACGGCCTGGCGCACCCGCACATCGTCAAAGGGCGGCCGGGCATTGTTCGTGGACAGGATCGTCTCGCCTTCGGTGCTGCCCACAAGGACCTGGAAGCGGGGGTCCGCCTCGAATTGGGGCAGGTTTTCGGGGGCCGGGAAGCCGGTGAACACATCCACATCCTCGGCCATCATGGCGGCAAAGGCGGCTGTCGGGTCCGAGATGAACTTGAACGTGGCCTGCGTCAGCGCAGGCGCATCCCCCCAGTACCCGTCATATTGGCTGATCCGGATACTGTCGCCTTGCGTCCATTGATCGAATTTGAAGGGCCCTGTGCCGATGGGCTGTTGCTTGATGGTCTCGATGCTTTCGGGGGCCACGATCACGGCATCGCCCCAAGCGAGGTTGAAGAGCAGGTTGCCATTGGGGTCCGACAGCGTCATTCGAACGGTTTGCGCATCCACCACCTCGACCGCGCTGATCGCGGCATAAAGCGCCTTTTGCGCGTTGGCGCTGTCTTCGGCCAGGATGCGGTCAAAGGTGAATTTCACGTCTTCGGCGTCCATCGCGGTGCCGTCATGGAAGGTCACGCCATCGCGCAGGGTGAAGGTATAGGTCAGCCCGTCATCCGAGATTTCCCAGCTGGCCGCGAGGCCCGGCACAACCGACCCGTCGCCCATGAAGCGGGTCAGCCCCTCGAACACGTTGGAATACAGCACCGAATCGATGGCCCCGGCCGCGGCAGAGGTCGGATCGAGGTGCGGGGGTTCCAGCTGCATCGCGACAGTGATGTCGGTCTTGGCCCAGGCACCCGAGGCGGCAAGTGCGACGGCGGCGGTGGTCATCGTCAGTCGGTTGAACATGGCAATCTCCCCTTCGATACGGTTCTGGCCCAGCTTTCCCCCAAAGCCCGCGTCACGCAAGCCCCCCTGTGCCCCGTGTGGCGGACGGGGCATGACCCGTGCCCTGCCCCCGTGACGTTGCGACCCCGGGTGGTGACAGCGCCGCCCCCGGCCTGCTATGGGCGCGCAACGACACAGTGCGAAGGACATGGACATGAGCGCCACCGCCCGCAAATCCGCCCCGCTGCCCGATGATATCCGGGCCATGAAGGACGGCACGCCCATCGTCAGCCTGACCGCCTATACCACGCCAATGGCCCAGATGATGGATGCGCATTGCGATTTTGTGCTTGTGGGCGACAGCGTTGGCATGGTGCTGCACGGGTTGCCGTCGACCCTTGGCGTGACCATGGACATGATGGTGATGCACGGGCGGGCCGTCGCGCGGGGCCTGTCCTCTGCGATGATGGTGATCGACATGCCCTTCGGGTCCTACGAGGAAGGGCCCGAACACGCGTTCCGCAATGCCGCACGGCTGATGGCCGATACCGGCGCGGGGGCTGTCAAGCTGGAAGGCGGGATGGCCATGGCCGACACGATTGCGTTTCTTGTGGCCCGCGGCATTCCGGTCATGGCGCATGTCGGCCTGACCCCCCAATCGATCAACACGCTGGGCGGCTACAAGGTCCAGGGCCGGGGCGAGGCGGCGTCGAGCCTGATCGCGGATGCCAAGGCGGTGGCCGGGGCAGGGGCCTTTGCCGTTGTGCTGGAAAAAGTGCCGGAGAGCCTGGCCGATGACATCACCCAGTCCATCCGTATCCCCACGATCGGCATCGG
Source organism: uncultured Tateyamaria sp. (assembly GCF_947503465.1). Lineage (NCBI taxonomy): Bacteria > Pseudomonadati > Pseudomonadota > Alphaproteobacteria > Rhodobacterales > Roseobacteraceae > Tateyamaria > uncultured Tateyamaria sp. Next base: position 27,541 of record NZ_CANNDN010000006.1, read on the forward strand.
TGCCTCTGCGGGGTGTGACGGGCAGATCCTGGTTGTGGATGACATGCTGGGCCTCTTTACCGCCTTCAAGGCGAAATTCGTGAAACGCTATGCCGAGCTGGGCGCGGAAGGTGCCGCCGCGATTGCCGCATATGCCGAGGATGTGCGCGCCCGCCGGTTCCCCGGCCCCGATCACGTGTTTGGCGATGCCGCCCCAGGGACCACGCCATGACCGCACCGATTGTGCGCCGTCTGTCCGAACTGCGCGAGATGACACGCGGCTGGCGACGGGCCGGTGAAACCATTGGTGTCGTCCCCACCATGGGTGCGTTGCATGACGGGCATCTGAGCCTTGTTGCCCGCGCCAAGGACATGAGTGACCGGGTGATCGTGACCATCTTTGTGAATCCCAAACAGTTCAACAACCCGCAAGACCTGGAGAATTATCCGCGCACCGAACACGAAGACGCACGCAAGCTGGCGCGGTTCGAGGTCGACGCGATTTACGTCCCCGATGGGCCGCAGATGTATCCGGATGGCTTTGCCACGAACATCAGCGTGGCAGGTCTCACGGATGTGCTGTGTGGCGCGCATCGGGCGGGACATTTCGATGGGGTTGCGACGGTGGTGACCAAGCTGTTCACACAGACATCCGCCGATCTGGCGTTCTTCGGCGAAAAGGATTTCCAGCAATTGCAGGTGGTGCGGCGGCTGGCGCGCGATCTGGATCTTGGGGTCGAGGTTGTGGGGTGCCCCACGATCCGCGAGATCGACGGGCTGGCCATGTCGTCGCGCAATCTGTTGCTGTCCGATCAGGCGCGGGCCCGGGCGGCGGCGTTGCACGCGGTGATGGAGGAGATGGCCGAAGCCCTGGGGCAGGGTGCGGACATGGGAGCGCTGGTGCCGGATGCCAAGGCGCGGCTGGCCGCAGCCGGGTTTGGCGATATTGATTATCTGGAAATGCGGACCAACGACACGCTGACCTTGATCAACCGCGCGACGCAGCCTGCCCGGTTGTTTGCCGCCGCCTACATGGCGGGTGTGCGGCTGATCGACAATATTGATGTGCCTTTGGAATAAACGGCGTCGCGTTCGATCAGGTGTCAAGTTTTGTCAGCCGCGCAAGAAACCACGCCTCAAGCACGTCCTGAGGCATATCGCCTGTCACAACATCGACAACCACATCGTCAATCCTGTCACCCTTTAGAACGGCGAGGTCGTAGCCACTGTTCAGGCACAGGACTTCGGTGGTCAGCCACGCGGTGCGCTTGTTCGCGTCATTGAACCCATGCGATGTAGCCAAGCCGTGCAGCAAAGCGGCCGCCTTTTTGTGGATGGGCAGATGATAGCCGTGATAGGGGCGCCCAATTGCGCCCAGAATACTGTCGAGATTGCAGATGCCCGGCAGTCCGCCAAACGCCTCAAGCGATTGTTCGTGCGCTTCAAGAACGTCACCGAGTTTGATGCGGTAATGCCGCCTACCGATTGGCCAGCCGCTGCAGGGCGTCCCTGTTTTTGCTGATGGAACTGCGCACGACCTTTGGTGTCTTCTTGTCCGAGGCGTGCTCGGACGTATCCCCACCGTCCTTGCGGATGGTGAACCTTCCGGTGGTTGCGCTGCGGGCAACGGTTGCGCTGTTTGTCTTGGCCATATCTTCGGTGTCCTTCCGGATCTGAAAATGCACATCCGGTGACAACATATCAAGGGGCCACAAACCGGCCCCTGCCGTTTGGATCAGGGCAAAAGCAGGGTTTCCAGCGCCTTGCCCATCACCTTGGCGCTGTCGAGCATGTCGGTGATCCCCACCCATTCGTCGGGCTTGTGTGCCAGTTCCAATTCGCCCGGACCATAGGCGATGCAATTGCGCAGCTTGCCGATGCGGTCGATGTGCTTTTGGTCGTAGGAGCCGGGGGAGGCGACATAGGTCGGTTCCACCCCCAGCACGCTTTGAATGGCGGCGTGCACGGTTTCGACCACGGGTGCGGATTTGTCGGTCATGGATGGCAGGACCACGTTCAACTCGCGCATCTCGTACTCAAAACGGTCGCGGGTCGCTTTGAGCCCTTCGAGCAGGTCAACCACTTCGCCGCGCACCTGGTCCACGTTTTCTTCGACCAGAAACCGCCGGTCGATCACGATGCGGCAGCTGTCGGGCACGCAATGGGCGGGCAGGCCGTCGTAGTCTTCGGCCTGTTCCGGCTGGCCGCCATGGATCGAATTGATGTTCATCGTCGATTGCCGCGCGCCTTCGGGCACCACGGGCATGTCGGTGCGGCGCTGCGCCATGGCCGGGTAAAGGTCGCTTTCGAACTTGTCGAGCACGGCCCCCATGTGCCGCACCGCGCAATCGCCGAGAAAGGGCATGGAGCCGTGGGCGATCTCGCCCTTTGTCTCGATCTCGGCCCACCAGCCGCCGCGATGGCCCAGGCAGATGCGATCCTTGTTCAGCGGTTCGGGGATGATGACGTGTTGCACGCGTGCGGGGTCAAAGAGCCCCTGTTCGGCCAGATAGGCGACACCGCCATAGCCGCCGGATTCCTCGTCTGCCGTGGCGCTGATCTCGACCGCGCCGGTGAAGCCGGGATGCTCTTCGATGAACGCCTCCGCCGCGATGATGGAGGCGGCAAGGCCCCCCTTCATGTCGCAGGCCCCGCGGCCATAGATCTTGTCGCCCTCGACCTCCGCGCCGAACGGGTCGCGGGTCCAGCCTTGCCCGACCTCGACGACGTCGTGGTGACTGTTGAAATGCACGCAGTCACCGGGGGTTTTTCCGTCGCGCCGGGCCATCACGTTCCAGCGCGGGTAGGTGTCGCTGTCGCCCGGCGTGCCGTGGGCGCGGATCATCTGCACGTCAAAGCCGTGTGCCCTGAGCCTGTCACCGACCAGCAAGCAGATGTCGTGGTAGTGCCGCCCCGGCGGGTTCAGCGTTGGAATGCGGATCAGGTCCCGGGTCAGCGCGATCAGCGCATCGCGGTGGCCATCGATACGGGTCGAGAGGGTCATGGGCGCAGTGTTGGCCCGTGCGCCCGGCTTGGCAAGGGGGCGCTTGGGATCACCGGGCCCTCCGGGGGGCATATTTGCCGGAACAATGAAGGGTCACAGCTTGCCCAAGGGCACCTTGAGCGCCATGTCGCCCGCATCGTCGCGGGGGATTTCGCCGGCCCGCATGTTCACTTGCAGGGCCGGGATGATCAGGCTGGGCATGGCAAGCTGCTTGTCCCGTTCGGTGCGAAACGTGATGAAATCCTCGCGCGTCTTGCCCTTGCCCACATGGATGTTGGCCGCGCGTTGTTCGGCCACCGTGGTTTCCCACGCAATGGCCCGCCCGCCCGGACCATAGTCGTGGCAGATGAACAGGCGCATGTCGTCGGGCAGGGACAGCACCCGCATGATGCTGTCATAGAGTGCGCCCGCGTCCCCACCGGGGAAATCGGCACGGGCCGAGCCACCGTCAGGCATGAACAGCGTGTCGCCCACAAAGGCCGCGTTGCCCATCACATGCACCATGCAGGCGGGCGTGTGGCCGGGTGTGTGCATGGCAAAGCAGGGCATCGCGCCGACATTGTACGTGTCGCCGTCCTGAAACAGCGCGTCGAATTGCGAGCCATCGCGTTGAAATTCGGTGCCTTCGTTGAAGACCTTGCCAAAGGTGTCCTGCACCTCTGTGATCTTGGCGCCGATCCCGATCTTGCCGCCCAGAGCCTCTTGGATATAGGGCGCGCCGGACAGGTGGTCGGCATGGACATGCGTTTCGATGATCCAGTCAAGCCGCAGGTCATTGGCGCGCATATGCGCGATCATCTTGTCGGCGCCGTCAAAGTTCAGGGCCCCGGCGGCATAGTCAATATCCATCACGGCGTCGATCACCGCACAGCCTGCACCGTCCGGTTCCTGCACCACATACGAGATGGTATTGGACCGGGCGTCAAAGAACGGGGTCACCGTCGGTTGGCACGTCATGTCGGGTGTCATGTCTTGTCCTCCTTCTCGACCGGGCCGCCTTGTGCTTCCCAGGTCGAGAACCCTTCGCGCAGGTGGGCCGCATCAAATCCCATGTCCTGCAATGTGGCGACCGTCAGGGCCGATCGCCAGCCCGAGGCGCAGTGAAACAGGTAGGTCTTGTCCGATTGCCCGAACACGTCCTTGAAATAGGGGCTTTCGGGATCGACCCAAAATTCGATCATGCCGCGTGGCGCGTGGACCGACCCGGGGATGAACCCGCTGCGCTGGCGTTCGCGCACATCACGGATGTCGACGATGACCACGTTCGGGTCATCCACCATCTTGATGGCTGCGGCTGTCTCAACCTCGGGAATGCGCGCGCGCGCCCTTGCGACCATCTGAGCGGCGGAGGTGTTCAAGGCCATGGGCGTCTCCCTTTTTGGTGAAGTCTGCCAGTGGGCTGCCAGTTCGGCAAGACCGCGATATTTCCGGTAATGTGAATTATGTTAAGTTACCAGATGACGCGCAGGTCCGGTAGCGGGTCAAATGCCCGATCGGCTGATATCAGGGTCAGCCCGGTCTCGACCGCCGTGGCCGCGATCAACCGGTCGAACGGATCGCGGTGGGTCCAGTCCCACAGGGCGGCGCGCAGGCAGATGTTGGGTGTCAGTGGCGCGGACACGCCGCCCTGATCCGACAGGATGTTCGGCAGGTCATCGACCAGTGCCCGCATGTCGGGCCACTTGCCGACACGCACCTTCTGCCCGATCTCGAAAAAGCTGATGGGGCTGACCAGAACGGTGTCCGCCTTTGTGATCGCGGCACGGGCGCGGTCGGACAACAGCCGATCATCGGCAAAGGACCAGACCCAGGCATGCGTGTCCAGCAGGACGGCCGTCACGGCCTGTCCGGGTCATCGCCGCCTTCCCAGATGTCCAGATCCGCCTCATCCATCGGGGTCAGGAAATCAGGCACCGCGCCCAATTGTCCGCGATGCGTGCCAAGCGCAAAGCCGGACTGGCGGATCGGCACAAGGCGCACGACCGGGCGCGTGCCCTTGGCAATCACCACGTCTTCGCCCGACAAGGCCGCGTCGATGAGCTTGCTGAGCTGTGTCTTGGCGGCATGTACACTGAATTGCATGGCCTTCTCCCGTCTGTTTAGCTAAGTTAGTCCACTATCGGCCACCCATCAAGGTTTACCTAAGGCACGCGCCGCAATTGGGCTGGACGCCGCCGGAAAACTGCGGTCGTCTGGCCGCATCAATTGCAGGACCCGCGCCATGACATTCGTGATCCCCCAACCGCCCCAAGCCACTGTCGCCGTTGCAGGCACGCCCGACCGGTTTCCGGTGCGCCGCATCTTTTGCGTCGGGCGCAACTATGCCGCCCATGCGCGGGAAATGGGCAAGGACCCGGATCGCGAGGCGCCGTTTTTCTTCACCAAACCCGGCGATGCGGTCGTCGACAGCCCATGTACGGTACCTTATCCCCCGCTGACGCAGGACCTGCATCACGAGATCGAGCTGGTGATTGCCATCGGTCGGGGCGGCGCAGACATCGCGCCGGATGCGGTGATGGATCATGTCTGGGGCGCGGGCGTGGGCATCGACCTGACCCGCCGTGATCTGCAGGCAGAGGCCAAGAAGATGGGCCGCCCCTGGGACTGGGCCAAGGCGTTCGACCTGTCCGCGCCCATGTCGCCGCTTGTGCCGCTGGCGGACGTGCCCAGTGTCGACCACGGGCGCATCTGGTTGGCCGTGAACGGCACGGTGCGGCAGGACGCGGACATCGCTGACCTGATCTGGCCCGTGCGCGATCACGTGGCATACCTGTCACAGGCCATGACGCTGGCGCCGGGTGACCTGATCATGACGGGCACCCCGGCCGGGGTCGGTGCGGTGGTACCGGGCGACGTGATGACCGGCGGCATTGACGGGATCGGAAAGATCGAGGTGACCGTCGGCCCGCGCGCCTAGACGGCCTGGGTCGCCGCGATGGCGCGCTGCCAGCGGGCATAGCCTGCATCGCGATCCGTTTCGGACATCTGCGGATCAAACCGGGCCTCGCGGGCCCACGTGGCGGCAAAGCCGTCCATGTCCGGGTAAAGGCCCGCGCGCATACCGGCCAGCCACGCGGCACCAAGGGCCGTCGTCTCGACCCCGGCAGGCCGGTCGACGGGCGCGCCCAGCATGTCCGACAGGAATTGCATGGCCCAGTCATTCGCGCTCAGGCCGCCGTCGACGCGCAGCACGGCATCGCCCGCATCCGGCCAATCGGCGCGCATCGCTTCCCACAGGTCGCGGGTCTGGAAGCCGATGCTTTCCAGCGCGGCGCGGGCCATGTCGGCGGGCCCCGTATCGCGGGTCAGGCCAAAGGTGGGCCCCCCGACAGTCCGGGTTCCAGTACGGCGCGCCCAGACCGGTGAAGGCAGGCACCAACGTGACATTGCCACTGCCCTGTTCGGCCAGCGCCTGCGTTTCGGCCGCCGTCGCAATGATACCCAGGCCGTCGCGCAGCCATTGCACCACCGCCCCGGCAATAAAGATGGACCCCTCCAGCGCATAGGTCGGCTTGCCGTCCAGCTGATAGGCGATGGTTGTCAGCAAGCGGTTGTTCGACGCCACCGGCGCGTCACCCGTGTTGAGCAGCGCAAAGCAGCCCGTGCCATAGGTCGATTTCAACATGCCCGGCTGGAAACAGGCCTGACCGATCGTGGCGGCCTGCTGGTCACCCGCGACGCCGTAGATCGGCGTCTTGTCCCCCAGTACGTCCGTGACGCCAAAGTCCGACGCGCAATCCTGCACTGCGGGCAACATCTCCATCGGGATGTCGAGCATGGCGCACATCTCGGGGCTCCACGATCCCTTGTGGATGTCATACAGCATGGTGCGCGCGGCGTTCGTGGCATCGGTCACATGCGCCTTGCGGTCGGTCATGTGCCAGATCAGGAAACTGTCCACCGTGCCGAACAGCAGCTTGCCGGCCCGTGCCCGGTCGCGCGCCCCATCGTGCTGGTCCAGGATCCACTTTACCTTGGTCGCCGAAAAATAGGGATCAAGCAGAAGACCGGTGATGGCGGTGACCTGGTCGCCGTGCCCCTCGGCCCGCAACCCTTCGCACATCTGCGCGGTGCGCCGGTCTTGCCAGACAATGGCGTTGTGCAGCGGTGCGCCGGTTTCGGCGTCCCAGATCACGGTGGTTTCGCGCTGGTTGGTGATGCCGATGGCCGCGATGTCAGACCCTTTCAGGCCGGTCTGCTCCATCACGTCCTTGCAGGTGGATTTCACCGTATCCAGCAGGTCCTGCGGGTCGTGCTCCACCCACCCGCTGTTGGGAAAATGCTGTGTGAACTCTTGTTGCGCGGACGCGACGGGTTTCATGTCCCCATCAAAAATGATCGCACGCGAGGATGTGGTGCCCTGGTCGATGGCAAGAATATGGGTCATGCGGCGTTGTCCTTCATCCAAGTCTCGACGGCGGCGCGTTCATCTTCTGTCAGGCGCAGACCCAGCTTGGTCCGCCGCCACAGCGCATCCTCCGCGCGGGCCGCGTATTCGCGCGTCATCATCCATTTCAGTTCCGCGCCCGTCAATGTCGCCCCGAACGCCGGACCAAGATCATCCGGTGTCTGTGCGTCCCCCAGGACATCCCACGCTTCGGTGCCGTATGCCCGGATCAGGCGCCCCGCCCATTTCGGGTCGAGAAACGGGTAATCTGCCTGCAACTTCGCCGTCAGCGACCCAACCTCGGCCACCTTGAAATCCCCGCCGGGCAGGGGCACGCCTGCGGTCCATTTTTCACCCAATCCCATCTTGGCCAGCGCCTGCTCGGCCAGCTTGCGATAGGTGGTGATCTTGCCGCCAAACACGCTCAGCACCGGCGGGCCATTGTCATCCAGTGCCAGCACATAATCGCGTGTCGCGGCCGTCGCCGAAGAGGCACCGTCGTCATAGAGCGGGCGCACCCCGGAATAGGTCCAGACGACATCCGCTGCCGTGATCGGCTTTTCGAAATACTCCGAGGCAAAGGCACAGAGGTAATCGCGTTCTTCGTCCGTGATCGCGGGCCTGGTGTCCGCATCCGTATGTTCCGCGTCCGTTGTTCCGATCAGGGTAAAGTCCTGCTCGTACGGAATGGCAAAGATGATGCGCCCATCGGTGCCCTGGAAGAAGTAGCATTTGTCATGATCATATAGCCGCTTTGTCACGATATGCGACCCGCGCACCAGCCGTATGTTGTGCTGCGTATTCTGGCGCATGACACCGGTCAGGATGTCCGCCACCCAAGGACCACCCGCGTTGACCAGCGCCTTGGCGCGGTACGTGCCCTTTTCCGTTTCGATCCGCCACACATCACCGTCGCGCGTCGCCTCTTTCACCGCGCAGCGCGTCAGGATCGTGGCCCCGCGCGCTTCGGCATCGCGCGCGTTCAGCATGACCAGCCGGGAATCCTCGACCCAGCAGTCACTGTATTCATAGGCCATCTTGAACCGGTCCTTGAGCGGCGCGCCCTCGGGCGCGGTTGTCAGGTCCAGCGTCTTGGTGCCTGGCAAAATCTCGCGTCCGCCCAGATTGTCATAAAGAAACAGACCAAGGCGCACGAGCCATGCCGGCCGCCGCCCCTTTTCCACCCACGGCATCACCTTGCGCAAAAGGCGCGACGTGGGCGTATCACTGTCAAACCGCATGTCGGGCGCATAGGGCAGGACAAAACGCATGGGCCAGCTGATATGCGGCATGGCCTTCAGCAGCACCTCGCGTTCCTTGAGCGCGGATTTGACCAGCCCGAATTCAAAGAACTCCAGATAGCGCAACCCGCCATGAAACAGCTTGGTCGACGCGCTTGACGTGGCCCCGCCCAGATCGCCAGCCTCGGCCAGTGCCACGCTCAGACCCCGACCCGTTGCATCCCGGGCAATACCGGCCCCGTTGATGCCGCCGCCAATCACAAACAGATCATAGATTTTGTCGTCCGCCACGCCCGCGTCCTCCGCATGGAATACCCGGACGTCTTAAGACCATAGTAGGTTGGCTTCAATCGTTAGCGTTAACGCTGCGGCGTGATGTCCTTGAGGCCCAAGAGCGCGGCGGCCCCGATCATCAGGCCCCCGCACAGCCGGTTGATCACGGCCAGCGATGCGTTCAACCGGGCCGCCACCCGGTCCCCCGCCCAGCCCCACAGCAAAAGCGTGGCACCATCCACACACAGATAGGTGGCCCCAAGGATCAACAGCTGTGGCAGCACCGGGGCGTCAAGCGCGATGAACTGCGGAAAGAGCGCGGCAAAGAAGACAACCGCAAACGGGTTGGTCATCGACGTGACAAATCCCAACCGGAACAGGCGCGCGGGATGGGCGGCGGCGTCCGTCCGCGCCTGCGTGGGCGCGCCCCTGGACAGCATCATGCGCACCCCGATCCAGACCAGATAGGCAACCCCCAGCCATTTGATCAGACCAAAAGCCGTGGCCGAGGTTGCGATCACCGCAGCCAGGCCGAACGCTGCAGCCGTCATTTGCAGGACATTCGCACTCAGATCACCGGCGATGACCCAACGGCTGCGGCGCAGCCCATGCTTCATGGAATTTGCGATGATCAACAGCTGGCTGGTATCCGGGGGCGTGGCAAAAAAGACAGCAACCGCCGCAAGGTACACAAGATAGATGTCGGTCGTCACACCCGCGCCGCTTGGACCAGATCGGCGCCGAAAATCACGTCAGAATGTTCCGACAGGTAAATGCGCAGCCACGGGGTAAAGCGGTCCGGGTGGCGCCGCACGGTGGCCATCAGGTCGTGATAGTCGACCCATTCATGGGCCATCACCTCGTCCGGGTTGGGGACGACTGTCAGATCACCGCGCACCCGGCCCAGATAGACCTCAACCACCTCGTGTTCGATCAATCCGCCCCCCACTTCGGCGCGGTATTCCAGGTGATGCCGGTGATCCAGCGGCACGCCGGTAATCCCCAATTCCTCGTTCAGGCGCCGGGCGGCGCAGACAGACGGCGCTTCGTCCCATTCGGGGTGCGTGCAACAGGTGTTCGCCCACAGACCCGGCGTGTGGTACTTGCCCATCGCGCGTTGCTGCAACAGCACCTCGGTGCCGCGAATGACAAACACCGACACCGCCTTGTGCTTCAGCCCGCGCTGATGCGCTTCGAGTTTTTCAACCGGGGTCAACACACCGTCGACCCAGGCCGGGATCATGATCGTCATACGTGGTTCGCCTTCACCAATCCGGTCAGGTGGGCCATGTTCTTGATGCCGATCTTCAGGTGGGCCATGGGGCGCGCCTTGACCAGCTTCTTGTTCATATACGCCTCGAAGGTCAGACGCTGCACATCAATGTCGTGACAAAGTGACACAAAGCGTTCGCGCCGGTCGTCGTTGCGGTAATACGCGTTCTGCATCGACGCCAGGACCCGAAAGACCGTCTTGTGCTCGCGCATGAACAGCTTGCGGGCCAGTTTCAGGTCCTTCACCCGGCCCGAGGCCAGGGTGGCGGCACAGGCCGTCGCAGCCACGCGGCCCCCGACCATCGCGTAATAAATGCCCTCGCCCGACGATGGGGCCACAACCCCCGCCGCGTCGCCTGCCAGCACGACGTCCTTGCCATTGTCCCAGCGGTCCATGGGTTTCAGCGGAATGGGCGCGCCTTCCTTGCGCAGCGTCTCGCAATGTTCGAGGCCCGAGGCCACACGCAACGCCGCCGTCGCTTCCTTGAGGTTCACCGACGCCTGTTCGGACCCCATGCCGACGCTTGTGGTGCTGCCATGCGGAAACACCCAGCCGTAGAAATCGGGCGAAATCGCCCCGTCATAGATCACGTCGCAACGCTGCGGATCATATACGTCCGTCGCAGGCGGGGCCTTGATGATCTCGTGATAGGCAAAGACCAGTGGCACCTTGTCCGCCCCTTCGACCTCGGCCTGGCCCACGCGGGACTTGGCCCCATCGGCCCCGATCACCAGCTTGCAGGGCAGTTCCATGTTTTCCTGGGTCGTCTTGTCGCGATAGATCACAACCGGATGGCCATCGGGCCGGTCGATACGCACGAAGGTGCCGGTAAAATACGCCGCACCGGCATCTGCGGCGCGCTGGCGCAGGAACGGATCGAAATCCTTGCGGTCGACCATGCCGACATACCCGTTCTCGATCGGGATATCGACGCGGCGGCCCGTGGGGGAAATCATGCGGGCGGTTGTGACCTTGGTCAGCAACTGCTCTTCCCCGATATGGAAATCCTGCATCAGGCGCGGCGGGATGGCCCCGCCGCAGGGCTTGATCCGCCCCTCGCGGTCCAGAAGGGCGACGGAGTGCCCCGAGCGGACCAGATCCTCGGCAGCGGTGGCACCGGACGGTCCCCCGCCCACAACTACGACATCATACATCAGATCATTCCCCCGGAACCAAGGTTGCATCATTGGTGTCGGCCGCCTGCATCACGCGGGCGGCGACGATGGCCGCGCACAGGAACAGCGCCGCCTCAAAGGTGAAAACAGTGCCGTAAGCCGCGGCATCCGGCAGGATCAGACGGGTCAGGTCCAACATCCCCGTTGCGACCAGACCGGCCAGACCGGCGGCGATGGCTTGGGCAGCCCCAAAGACACCCATCCGTGTGCCGGTGCTGCGCGCATGGGCAGCGGCCAATTGCATCATCGACCCAACCGCACCCACGACAAACAGACCGTTGCCAAGGCCCAGCACCACGGTTGACGGCACCAGCGGCATCATCAGGCCCAGACCCAGCAGCCCAAGCGCCGACAGCACACAGCCCGTCACCGCCCAGAACCGCAGCGACCCGATGCGCAGATGCGACAGCACCCCGGCGCCAATCATCCCCAACAGGGCGGCACCATCCTTGCCGCCCGACAGCTTGGTGCTGTCCTCGGGACCAAGGCCATGCACATGCCCGGCAAAGGGTTCAAAGATCAATTCGGACAGATAGAAGGCCAATATCGACAGGAACACGAAGCCGGTGAACCGCCGCGCAATCGGGTCCGCCCACGTCCGTTTAAGCGCGGCACCCAGCGGCGTGTCGTCCGGCACATGCTCGAACTCCGCATGGCTTTCGACGCCAGCCGTCGCAATGACGCACATAAGGAACGCGATGGCACAGACTGCGGCCACAACCCACACCAATCGGTCGGGGCTGTAAGGCTCCAACGCGATCCCTGTCCCGACAGAGGCAAGGATCGCGCCCGCAATCAACAGCAACCACGCCAGCGTGGCCCCTGCCCCTTTGCGCGGTCCGGTCACGCAGGCCAGCAGCGCAAGGAATGACGTGCCCGCCGCCCCGATGCCCAGGCCAATGGCCGCATAGGACAGAACCCAAACACTCAGCGCCAGCGTCACCGACGTCTCGGCCAGCAGAATACCCCACGCCGCCCCCAGCACACCCAAAGCAACCACCGCAATCCCACCAAGGATAAAGGGCGTCCGCCCGCCCTTTACATCCGACCGATGCCCCCAAACGGGCCGGGTCAGTTGCACACCGTAATGCAGCGCCACCAGCAACCCGGGCAGCAGCGCGGGCAGCGCCAGTTCGACCGTCATCAACCGGTTGAACAGGTTCACAGGCAGCGCGGCCAAACCACCGATGGCGGCGTTGACCAGGCACAAGCGTGCCAGCATGCCCCAGCCCGCAATCATGTCAGCCCCCGCAGCGCAAAGGCGGCAATCATCATGCCAGAGACATACAGCAGCACACCCGTGCCATTGTACCACGGGGCCTTGGCCTTGGGATCGCGGAACATGATCCGCATGGCCCAGAACTGCACCAGCAGCACCAGGGCGACACCGGCGGCATGGGCCGGACGGTCCCACAGGGCCAGCAACGCAATCACCACAGCCTGCGGCACCGCCATCACGGCACAGGCGACTTGCGCGGCGCGGCGCGGGCCAAGGGTGACAGGCAGTGAATTCACACCCATCTGACGGTCGCCCTCAAGCGCCTTGAAATCGTTCAACGTCATGATGCCATGCGCGCCCAGACCGTACAGCAGCGCGACGATCAGCACCTCGGCGCGCGGCGCACCCGCACTCAGCACGGCGGCCCCGGTGATCCATGGCAATGTCTCGTAACTCAGCCCAACCAGCCCCGGACCCCACCAGCCCGACCGCTTCAGGCGGACAGGTTCAGCGGAATAGGCCCACGCCGCCAGCACGCCCGCAATGGTCGCGGCAAAGCCCCATGGACCCAACTGCCAGCCAACAAACAGGGACAAGGCGGACATGGCCAGCGCAATCCACAGCCCCCACCGGCCCGGAATGCGCCCCGATGGAATCGGACGGTCCGGTTCATTGATGGCATCCACATGACGGTCGCACCAATCATTGGCGGCCTGAGACATCCCACACACGATGGGCCCCGCCAGCAACACACCCAGCAACACCAGGTACCACTGACCCACGGGCGATGCCCCGGACGAGATCACGCCACACAGATAGGCCCACATCGGCGGGAACCACGTGATCGGCTTGATCAGACGCAGGGCCGCCGCAGGCTCGGGAAATCGGCGCGTAGGTAAGGAAGGGCTGACATCCATGTGTCAACTATGACTGACACTTTGAGTCGGCGCAAGGTTGACAGTTGCGCTAGCCGTCCTTGCTGAGCAGCCCGTATTTGCGCAGCTTCACATAAAGCGACTGGCGCGACAGGCCCAGCATCTCGGCCGCGGCGACGCGGTTGTTGCGGGTCAGGTTCACGGCTGTTTCGATGCACATCTTCTCGACCACATCGGTGGTTTCTGCCACGATCTCCTTCAGCGACGCCGATCCCACCAGGTCCATCACGTTGCGGCCGGGTTCGGGCATGCTGGACGATCCGCCGCCTTCGGGCTTGCGCACCGCATCCAGACGACTGACATCGCGGATGATCAGGGCGACAGCGGGGTTTTCGGCATCCTCAAGGGCGGTGGCCGACACCTCGACCGGAACGCGCGCACCCAGATCGTTGACAAGACGGGTGGCATAGACGCGCATCTGCCCCGACCGGGCCGCGTTCTCAAGCAGGACACCAAGGTCGATCTGACCCCGCGACAGATACTCGGCCAGCGACTGGCCCACGACATCCGACAGATGGGCGGCCCCCACCAGATCCAGGAAGGCATCGTTGACGGACAATGTGGTGCCGCGCGGATCCATGAAGACAATGGCATCCGTGGTGCCACGGAACAAAGAGGCGGCGTGACGGGCGGCACTGTCGGGCGCCTGAACCACGGCCTCGCCGGCCAAACGGCACATCAACACCCGCTGCCCCGACGCACGGAACAGCACGGGATACAGATCAACAGCCTGCCGGGTGCGCGAGGTGCGCACGGCCACGGGGGTGCCATCATCGGTCAACGTGGCATTCATCAGGCTTTCGGTCAGCTCGGCACCGGACCTGTCGGAAAACAGGCTGGCAAACGTGGCACCCATCAACGCCTCGGGCTTCAGGCCCAGAACGGCGGCGGCCTGCGCATTGGCATCCTCGATCCGTCCGGTCTGCACGGATACGAACACCACGGCATCGTCCACATTGGACATGACAACGCGGTACCGGGCGTCAAATTCGCGCCGGGCCTCGTACCCCTGTTCCAGGGCAATCTGCGCCTGAACCAGCTGCTGCTGGGTTTCGGCAATGGGGCGCAAATCGCGGCCCAACAGCAAAACGGCGTTTTCCTGGCCAAAGCGGTGGAAGGTATAGCGCACGGGATACTGCCAGACGGCATTGTCGGAATGGTTCAGCTCCAGCGGCTTGCGCGGCGGCTGACCGGACATATAGGCATCGTGGGCGTGCTGGAACTTCTCGATACTCTCGTCAGTCAGGAAATCGATGACCGAGCGGCCCTCCCAATGGCTGAGATTGCCAAAGCTGTCATCCTGCCTGTTCAGCAACACGGACAGGATCGTGCCCTCTGCCGAGACGACCAACGCAATGTCGGACGCCGCCGCAATGATGCTGCTCAGGAATTCCGGCTCGATGAGCGGGACAGAGCCACTTGTCCAGAAATTGCTGCCATCTGTTGTCATCTACGGCCCAATGCCTTTTTGCGCTTCGTCACGAAGCCGACAACATCCTTAGCCGTATTGGTCACCAGATCGACGCCTGTTTGGTCTCTTGTTGTTTCGGCAATCACCGCGCATGGGCCCCCCAAGGCCAGAACAGGCGGTACATCACCAAGTTGTCTGATCTTTTTAACGCTTCTACGTATGGTTTCAAGGGCACTGGCGCGCGCGCACGAGAACAGGACCATGTCCGGGCGGTCATATTCAACCCGACCAAGAAGATGCGCGCTGCTCTCGTTGATGGAAATGCCGACATCACAGCCCAGGCGCCGCAACTGGGCTGCCACCACGCTGGCCCCCAGGAAATGCTGCTCGGCCTCGGGGACGACAACAAGGGCATGCGGCGTGTCGCTGTGATCCGTGTGGACCCGCGTCAGGCCATGGGCAGCCTCGCCCAGCAGCGCCTGCAGGCGCATGGCACCGACGGTCACGGATGCGAAATCCAGATCGGATGTCATCCACATGTCGCCCAGATGTTCGGCGGCCTTGGGAATATACAGATCAATCAGCGCATCATGGGTCAGCCGGTAGGCGCTCATCTCTTCAAGAACGAGGGCCGCGTCGAAATCCACGCGCGTCGTGACGACACGCACCAGATAGTCGACGGCAATCTGCCGCGCACCCGACGGGCCCACGACCTGCCGGTCCTTCAGGATGGAAATGACCTCACTCGCCAGAGCAGCATGCTCATCAAAGCGCCCTGACGGGCGACGGGTCGTGCCATATGGGTCGTCCTGCGTCATGGATTACCTCGATCCGTGCAAACGCATTGAACAACTCTGGCGCGTCAGAGTCGTGGAAGTTGACAAAGTGTCTGCCTGACAGCGCACTATGTCAACCGGATTTGACAGTATTTATGGACCATATCGCAAGTCTGACGGGTAAAAATCCAAAAAAACCGCGCAAAACTTACAATTTGGCCAATGCCGGCTGTCTGAACACCGCGACGACAGGCAAAACAGATGACAGGCAAAGTGTAAGTTCTAATTGACACTTTTCCATCCCACCCGATACGCTGAACCCAAGACGCAAAGGGAGAGGCGCACCCAAATGTCCACCCGGACACCCCGGCATGACACGGCACTCGGGCTTTACACGCCCGAAGAACGCGCGCGGCGCGACGCAACGATCTGGACCCCGGTTCAGGGCGTGCTTGCGCCGTTGCAATTCGTGGTCTTCCTGGTCTCTCTCGCGCTGGTGGTCCGCTACCTCGCGACAGGTGACGGATACGCGGCGGCCACATGGTCCATCGTGGCCAAGACCGGCGTTCTTTACGTCATCATGATCACCGGGGCGATCTGGGAAAAAGTCGTTTTTGGTCAATACCTTCTGGCGCCCGCCTTTTTCTGGGAAGATGTCTTTTCCTTCCTCGTGATCGGACTGCACACCGCCTATCTCTGGGCCCTGTTTTCCGGCGCGCTCGACCCCGTTCCGCTGATGTGGCTCGCGCTCGCGGCCTACGCGGCCTACGTCATCAACGCGGTCCAGTTCGTGCTCAAACTCCGGGCCGCCAGATTGCAGGCCGCCACCCCGCAGGAGGCCCCGGCATGACCGAACTTCCCCGCCTTCCAGCCTCCGGCGGCTGCCGGGAAACACCGATTCTCAAACAGCGCGGTCAACGCGAGGTGTTCTGCGGCCTCACCGGAATCATCTGGCTGCACCGCAAGATGCAGGACGCGTTCTTCCTCGTCATCGGCTCGCGCACCTGCGCGCACCTGCTGCAATCGGCGGCGGGCGTCATGATCTTCGCCGAACCCCGCTTCGGCACCGCCATTCTGGAAGAAACGGACCTGGCCGGTCTGGCCGACGCCCAGGACGAGCTGGACAAGGTGGTCAGCGAATTGCTGGCCCGCCGCCCCGACATCAAGCAACTGTTCCTCGTGGGCTCCTGCCCGTCTGAGGTGATCAAGCTGGATCTGGCCAAGGCGGCCGAGCGGATGACGCAGACGCACGCGCCGCACGTGCGCGTCCTGAATTTCTCCGGCTCGGGCATCGAAACCACGTTCACCCAAGGCGAAGACGCTTGCCTCGCCTCCATGGTCCCGGTCCTGCCCGAAACGACAGACCGCCAGCTTCTGCTCGTCGGTGCCCTGCCCGATGTGGTCGAGGAACAGGCGATCGGCCTTCTGGAAGCCATGGGCATCGGCCCGATCAAGGTACTGCCCGCCCCCCGCGCCACTGATGACCTCGGGGTCGGCGAAAACACTGTCTACGCCCTGACACAACCCTTCCTCGGTGACACCCACGACGCGCTCACGCGCCGCGGCGCACGGCACCTGCGCGCCCCCTTCCCCTTCGGCGAAGAGGGCACAACCGCATGGCTCGCCGCCATCGCAACCGAATTTGGCGTCTCGCCCGACCTGTTCGAACAGGTGACGGCGGCCCCCCGCGCCCGCGCCCGCAAGGCCATCGCGCAGGCGGCCGAGGCGCTGAACGGCAAATCCGTCTTCTTCTTCCCCGACAGCCAGCTGGAAATCCCGCTGGCCCGCTTCCTGACCCGCGAATGCGGCATGGACGCCATCGAAGTGGGCGCACCCTTCATCCACAAGGGCATCGTCGGCCCCGACCTCGACATGCTGGCCGAGGGTCCCACCCTCTCCGAAGGGCAGGATGTCGATCTGCAGCTTGACCGCGCCAAGGCCGCCAAGCCCGACCTCACCGTCTGTGGCCTCGGCCTCGCCAACCCGCTCGAGGCCGAAGGGCTGGCCACCAAATGGGCCATCGAACTCGTGTTCACCCCGGTCCACTTCTACGAACAGGCCGGCGACCTCGCGGGCCTCTTCTCCCGCCCCATCCGCCGCGCGGGCCTTCTGAAGCTGGAGGCCTCCTGATGTTTCATTGTTCCAAAAATATGCAAAAGGACGGTCGCCCGTGAAGCTCACCGTCTGGACATATGAGGGCCCTCCCCATGTCGGCGCCATGCGCGTCGCAACCGGCATGACGGACCTGCATTACGTCCTGCACGCCCCGCAGGGCGACACATATGCGGACCTCCTGTTCACGATGATCGAACGGCGCGACCACCGCCCGCCCGTCACCTACACCACATTCCAGGCCCGCGATCTTGGCGCCGACACCGCCAACCTGTTCAAGACGGCGGCGCAGGACGCTTATGACCGGTTCAAGCCGCAGGCGATCATCGTCGGCGCATCCTGCACCGCCGAATTGATCCAGGACGATCCCGGCGGCATGGCCGAAACGATGGGCCTGCCGGTGCCCGTCATTCCGCTTGAGTTGCCCAGCTATCAGCGCAAGGAAAATTTCGGCGCCGACGAGACGTTCTTCCAGATCGTCAAAACACTGGCCCGCCCGATGGCGCGGACCAAACAGATCACCGCCAACCTGATCGGCCCCACGGCACTGGGTTTCCGTCACCGCGACGACATTCAAGAGGTGACCGCGCTGCTCTCCGATATGGGCATCAGCGTGAATGTCGTGGCCCCGATGACATCGTCGCCCGCCGACATCGCCCGCATGGGGGCCGCGCATTTCAACGTGCTCATGTATCCCGAAACCGCCGAAAGTGCCGCGCGCTGGATGGAACGGGAGCTTGACCAACCCTACACCAGGACCGTGCCCATCGGCGTTGGTGCCACCCGCGACTTCATCAACGAAGTCGCCGAGATCACGGGCAAGGACGCCTATCTCGACACCTCCCGCCTCCGCCTGCCCTGGTACTCCAGATCCGTCGACAGCACGTACCTCACGGGCAAGCGCGTCTTCCTCTTCGGCGACGGCACCCATGTGCTGGCCGCCGCGCGGATTGCCCGGGACGAGATGGGGTTCGAGGTGGTCGGCATGGGCTGCTACAACCGCGAAATGGCCCGGCCCGTCCGCGCCAGGGCGCGCGAGATCGGCATCGAGGCCACGATCACCGACGACTATCTGGAAGTGGAACGGGTGATCGAGGCGCTGCAACCCGAGATGATCCTCGGCACGCAGATGGAACGCCATATCGGCAAGCGCCTGGGCATCCCCTGCGCCGTCATCTCTGCGCCCGTGCACGTCCAGGATTTCCCGGCCCGCTACTCGCCCCAGATGGGGATCGAAGGCGCGAATGTGATCTTCGACACATGGGTCCACCCGCTGGTGATGGGGCTGGAAGAGCACCTTCTGCACATGTTCCGCGAGGATTTTGAATTCCACGATGCCGCCGGGCCGTCACATCACGGTGGGCATGCGCCCCTGGCTGACGCTGGGGGGCCAGCCCCCCAGACCCCCCGGGATATTTCCGGCCAAGAGAATGTGCAGGGTGTGGGTGTGATCTGGCTGCCAGCTGCAGAGAAGGAGTTGAAAAAGATCCCCTTCTTCGTGCGCGGCAAGGCCCGTCGCAATACCGAAACCTTCGCCACCGAGCGTGGCGTGGCCGAAATTTCCGTCGATACACTCTATGAGGCAAAGGCCCATTATGCGCGATGACATCGGCATAAACGGGCGCCTGCCCGGCTACCGCGTGGTCATCATCACGCTGGACAGCCATGCCGCGGGCCCGGCGCGCCGGGCAATGGATACCCTCGCCGCAGACTACCCCGGCCTTGATCTGCAGATCCACGCCGCCGCCGAATGGGGCGAATCCGAAGCCGCGTTCGAAGCCGCCAAGGAGGCGGTGATGCACGGCGATATCATCATCTCGAATCTTCTGTTCCTCGAGGAACACGTGGCCCGCATCCTGCCCGCGCTCAAGGCCCGCCGAGACCACTGCGATGCCATGGTCGGCATCATAGCCGACGCCGAAGTGGTCAAGCTGACCCGCATGGGCACGCTTGACATGCAGGCACCGCCCAGCACCATGGGCAAGCTGATGAAACGTCTGCGCGGCTCGTCCAAGCCCAAGACCGAGGACGGCGCAAAGAAGATGGCGATGCTGCGCCGCCTGCCCAAGATCCTCAAGTTCATTCCCGGCAAGGCGCAGGACCTGCGCGCCTGGTTCCTGGTTATGCAGTATTGGCTGGGCGGGTCGGACGACAATGTCCGGGCGATGATCCAGTTCCTGTTGAACCGCTATGCGACCTCTGCCGACTGGGCGGACCGGCCCGAAGCGGCGCTGCCCGTCGACTACCCCGACACCGGCCTCTATCACCCCGATCTGCCCGCCCGCATCACCACGGATGCCGCCGACATCCCCGGACCTGACGGGGCCGAGATGACCGTGGGCATCGTCATGTTGCGGTCCTACGTGCTGGCCGGCGACACCGCGCATTATGATGGCGTCATCCGCGCGTTCGAGGTGCGCGGCATGCGCGTCCTGCCCGCCTTTGCCGGGGGGCTTGATGCGCGCCCCGCCATTGACGCCTATTTCAAGGGGCACGTGGACGCGCTTGTGTCGCTGACCGGGTTCTCGCTTGTCGGCGGTCCCGCCTACAACGACAACGTGGGCGCCATTGACGTGCTGGCCGATCTGGATGTGCCCTATCTCGCGGCCCATGCGCTGGAATTCCAGACGCTGGGACAGTGGGCGGCCAGTTCCGGCGGCCTGGGCCCGATCGAAACCACCATGCTGGTCGCCCTGCCCGAACTGGATGGCGCCACCTGCCCCACCGTCTTTGGCGGACGGCTTGGCCCCGAGGGGTGCAACGGGTGCAATCACAGCTGTCAGGCGGGTGAGCCCAAGGCGATGGTGCCGTGCGCCGAACGCATCGACAGCCTGGCGGAAAAGGCCCTGCGCCTTGGACGCCTGCGCCGGAAGGAGAACGCGGACAAGAAAGTGGCCGTGGTCCTTTTCGGCTTCCCACCCAATGCCGGGGCCGTGGGCACCGCCGCGTACCTGTCTGTTTTCGAGAGCCTGTTCAACACGTTGAAGGCGATGCATTCCCGCGGCTATCGCGTTGACCTGCCCGACAGCGTGGACGCCCTGCGCGCCCAGGTGCTGCAAGGCAATGCCGCGCAATATGGTCAAGAGGCCAACGTCGCCGCCCATGTGGATGCCGACACCATCGTGCGCACCACGCCACCGCTCGCCGCCATCGAAGCCGTCTGGGGCCCTGCCCCCGGGCGCATCCAGTCCGACGGGCGGGGTGTCTTCGTGCTGGGCAAGAAACTGGGCAACATCTTCATCGGTGTCCAGCCCGCCTTTGGCTACGAGGGCGACCCGATGCGTCTGCTCTTTGAAAAGGGGTTCGCGCCGACGCACGCGTTCACCACCTTCTACCTGTGGCTGCGCAACACCTACCAGGCCGACGCGGTGCTGCATTTCGGCATGCATGGCGCGCTGGAATTCATGCCCGGCAAGCAGGCGGGCCTTGGCGCGCAGGACTGGCCCGACCGGCTGATCGGCGAGATGCCCAACATCTACCTTTACGCCGCCAACAACCCGTCCGAAGCATCGCTGGCCAAGCGCCGCTCGGGTGCCGTGACGATCACGCACCTGACACCGCCGCTGGCGACCGCTGGTCTCTACAAGGGGTTGGCGGAGTTGAAGGACTCGCTGTGCCGCTGGCGCGAAATGCAGGGTGATGACCCGGCGCGGCCCGAATTGGAGGCGCTGATTTCGGAACAGGCCGACGCCGTCGACATGGGCGGCACACCGGCCGACGCGCTGTGGCTGAAGCTGCTGGAAACCGAAGACGCGCTGATCCCCGACGGGCTGCACATCGTTGGCCAACCGCTTAGCGATGCGGCGCGCGAGGAATACCTGAACCTGATGCCCCACGCGGACGATGACGCGCGGGCACGGGTCGATGCGCTGCTGCAAAACGAAACCGAACTCGGGGCGCTGATGAATGCCCTCGACGCGCGCTACATTCGGCCCGTACCGGGCGGCGACTTGATCCGATCGACCGACATCCTGCCCACGGGCCGCAACATCCACGCATTCGACCCGTTCCGCATGCCCACGGCCTTTGCCTGCCGCGACGGGATGAAACAGGCGCAGCTGCTGCTTGAAACACACCCCACCCTGCCCCGGTCCATCGCGCTGGTGCTGTGGGGATCGGACAATATCAAATCCGATGGCGGGCCGATTGCGCAGGCGTTGGCGCTGATGGGCTGCACGCCGCGTTTTGACAGCTTTGGCCGTCTTGCCGGGGCCGACCTGATCCCACTTGACGACCTTGGCCGCCCGCGCATCGACGTGATCATGACCCTGTCGGGTATCTTCCGTGACCTGCTGCCGCTGCAAACCCGCATGCTGGCCGAAGCCGCGCTGAAATGTGCCCAAGCGGACGAGCCGCTGGAGCAAAACTATATCCGCGCCCACGCGCTGGCCTATGCAGAGGCGCAGGGCGTGGACCTTGCCACCGCAGCGCTGCGCGTCTTCTCGAACGCCGAAGGGGCCTATGGGTCGAACGTGAACCAGCTGGTCGACAGTTCCGCCTTCGGGGACGAGGACGAATTGGCCGACGCTTATGAGACACGCAAGAGCTTTGCCTATGGCGTCGATGGCAAATCCGCCGCCAACCCCGCGCTGCTGCAAAAGGCGCTGGCGGATGTGGAAGTCGCCTATCAGAACCTCGAATCCGTCGAACTGGGCGTCACCACCGTCGACCACTATTTCGACACGCTGGGCGGCATTGCGCGCGCCGTGAAACGGGCCCGGGGGTCGGACGCCGCCGTCTATATCGGCGACCAGACGCGCGGCAACGCCAAGGTGCGGACGCTCAAGGATCAGGTGGCGCTGGAAACCCGCAGCCGCGCACTGAACCCCAAATTCTTCGAGGGGCTGTTGAAACACGGGGCCGAAGGTGTGCGCCAGATCGAGGCGCATGTGACCAATACCGTCGGCTGGTCCGCCACCACCGGTCAGGTCGATGCTTGGGTCTACCAGCGCATCTCGGAAACCTTTGTGCTGGACGAAGAGATGCGCAAGCGCATTGCCGATCTGAACCCAACCGCATCAAGCCGTATGGCCAACCGCCTGCTGGAAGCGTCCGAGCGCGAGTATTGGGCACCGGACGCCGAAACGCTGGCCGCGTTGCAGGATGCGGCCGATGCGCTTGAGGACAAGCTCGAAGGGATCGCAGCCGAATGATCCCGCAGTCACATATCAACCGTCGGAGCCTCCCCTTACGGCGGCATAGCCGCCTATCGGGCGAGGGGCATGCATATTTTTGGAACAATGAAGAGGCTGGTGCCTTTTCGGAAAGGAGGGGCGCATGAGCCCACTCGACAGAAATCCACCCGTTTTGCGCGGTCAGGACGGCGAAGGATCGGTGCAGGTGCATCAGGATGCCGACGCCAAGATCGAAGGGGCCAAGGTGTTCTCGGTCTACGGCAAGGGCGGGATCGGCAAGTCGACCACCTCGTCGAACCTGTCAGCGGCCTTTTCCAATCTGGGCAAGCGCGTGCTGCAGATCGGGTGCGACCCGAAACATGACAGCACGTTCACCCTGACCGGCCATCTGCAACCCACCGTCATCGACATCCTCAAAGAGGTCGATTTCCACCCCGAAGAACTGCGCCCCGAGGATTTCGTGTCCGAAGGCTACAACGGCGTGAAATGTGTCGAGGCTGGCGGACCGCCTGCGGGCACGGGCTGTGGCGGCTATGTGGTCGGCCAGACCGTGAAGCTGCTGAAACAGCACCACCTGCTGGAAGAAACCGACGTCGTAATCTTTGACGTGCTGGGCGATGTGGTCTGCGGTGGCTTTGCAGCACCCTTGCAACACGCCGACCGCGCGCTGATTGTCACGGCCAATGATTTCGACAGCATCTATGCCATGAACCGCATCATCGCGGCGGTGCAGGCCAAGTCGAAGAACTACAAGGTGCGCCTTGCGGGCTGCGTCGCCAACCGGTCGAAGGACACGAACGAGGTGGATCGCTATTGCGACACCGTCGGCTTCAACCGCATCGCGCATATGCCCGATGTGGACGCCATTCGCCGCTCGCGCCTGAAGAAAAAGACCCTGTTCGAGATGGACGACGAGGAAGACATCGTGCGCTGCCGCGCCGAGTATATCCGCCTGGCCGAAACCCTCTGGAACGGGACCGAGGGGCTGGCCCCCGCCCCCATGGAAGACCGCGATATCTTCGAGTTGCTCGGATTTGATTGATGAAAACCGCGACGCAATACTGCACCGGGTGCCGCTCTCATTGCTCTTGCAAGCAAGAGCAACTGCCGCGCACTGCCCACTTTTTGCAGGAGTGCAGAAAGTGACGATGTATGACCAAACCCGCGCCCGGGTCGAAACCTATTTCGACCGCACGGCGACCAAGACATGGGAGCGTCTGACATCAGACGCGCCGGTGTCGCGCATTCGGGAAACTGTGCGCGCGGGGCGGGACCGGATGCGCGACCTGATGCTGAGCCGACTGCCCGACGACCTGCGCGGGGCACGGATCCTCGACGCGGGCTGCGGCCCCGGCATGGCGACCATCGAACTTGCCAAACGTGGCGCGACGGTTGTGGCCGCCGATATCTCGCCGCAACTGATCGACATCGCGCAACTGCGCCTGCCCCATGACCTGCAAAGCCGCGTGATCTTCCACGCGGGCGACATGCTCGACCCGAAACTGGGCCGCTTTGACGCCGTGATCGCGATGGACAGCCTGATCTATTACACCGCCCCCGACATCGGCGACGCCCTCGCCACACTCGAACCGCGCGTCAGCGGGCCCATCATCTTTACCGTGGCCCCCCGCACGCCCGCCCTCATGGCGATGTGGTACGCAGGAAAAGCGTTCCCCCGCTCTGACCGCTCCCCCGTCATGATCCCGCACGCGCATCCGAAACTGGCCAAGGCCGCCAAGGCCGCAGGCGTCCGCCGGATGCTGCGCCCGGTGAACCGCATCACCAGCGGTTTCTACATTTCCGAAGCGATGGAGCTGCGCCCGTGAGCATGCTCAAGCATCTCTCGCTCAAGGCTTTGCCCTTTGCAGATGCAGCGTCGCCTGACCTGCCGATGGGCCAGCTTCTGCGCCTGTCGCTGTTCCAGGTGTCGGTCGGCATGGCC
This sequence comes from uncultured Tateyamaria sp., assembly GCF_947503465.1. Taxonomy (NCBI): domain Bacteria; kingdom Pseudomonadati; phylum Pseudomonadota; class Alphaproteobacteria; order Rhodobacterales; family Roseobacteraceae; genus Tateyamaria; species uncultured Tateyamaria sp. The sequence goes on from NZ_CANNDN010000006.1 coordinate 52,403, forward strand.
TCGGTCATGCTTCTCGGCACGCTCAACCGCGTGATGATCGTGGAACTGTCGGTCCCCGCCATGATCGTTGCAATCATGATCGCGCTCCCGGTGCTGTCGGCCCCGTTCCGCGCGCTTCTGGGCTTTCGGTCCGACACCTACCGCTCTGCCATCGGGTGGAAGCGCATCCCCTATATCTGGTTCGGCGCGCTGTGGCAGTTCGGCGGGCTCGCCATCATGCCCTTTGCCCTGCTGGTCCTGTCGGGCGATACGGTGATCAAGGTGCCCTTCGCGGGCGAGGTCCTTGCCGCGCTCGCCTTCCTGATGACAGGGCTTGGCATCCACATGACACAGACGGCGGGCCTCGCACTTGCCAGCGACCGGGCCACGGACGAAACGCGGCCCCGCGTCGTCGCGATGCTCTACGTCATGTTCCTAGTCGGCATGGGCATCTCGGCCCTGGTCATCGGCGGTATCCTCAGCAATTACAGCAGCTTGACGCTGATCCGCGTGGTGCAGGGATCGGCCGTCGTGGGTGCCGTCCTCACCTTCATCGCGCTCTGGAAACAGGAAAGCGTGAACCCGATGAGCCGCGCAGAACGCGAGGCCCCCCGCCCCCTCTTCCGCGACGCCTGGAACGACTACGCCGCAGGCGGTCAGGCCGGGCGGCTGCTGGCCTGCGTCTTTGTCGGCACCATGGCGTTCAACATGCAGGACGTGCTGCTGGAACCCTATGGCGGCGAAATCCTTGGCCTGTCGGTGTCGGCCACCACGATCCTCACCGCCCTCTGGGCCGCAGGGGCGCTGACCGGGTTCCTGTGGGCCGGTCGCCGCCTCGCCGCCGGGTCGAACTCCTATCGCCTCGCGGGCGGGGGTATCCTGGCCGGGATCTGGGCCTTCAGCCTCGTCATTTTCGCAGCCCCGATGCAGGCCAATATCCTGTTCTATGCCGGGGCCACGCTGATCGGTTTTGGCGGCGGGCTCTTTGCCGTCTCGACGCTGACCGCTGCCATGGCGATGCCCGCCAAGGGGGTCGCCGGGCGCGGTCTGGCCCTTGGGGCCTGGGGCGCGGCACAGGCCACGGCGGCGGGCGTTGCCATCGCCCTTGGCGGCACGCTGCGCGACTGGATCCACAGCATCGCCATGACCGGCGCGTGGGGCGACGGGCTTGTCACCCCCACCACCGGCTATTCCTTCGTCTATCACATCGAGATTGGCCTGCTTTTCGTCACTCTCATCATCCTGGGACCGCTTGTGCGCACTTCGGCTCCTCTTACCGAACGGAAGGACGCGGCGCCGCTGGGCCTCGCGGATTTCCCCACATGACCGCCCGTTGGAAAGGACATCTGTCATGACCGCAACATTCTTTGGCGAATTCGACCTGGCGTCGCTGACGCTCTGGTTGTTCTACATCTTCTTCTTCGGGCTGATCATCTGGATCCAGCGCGAAAACATGCGCGAGGGTTATCCGCTCGAGGATGACGAGGGCAACGCCTCCTCGAACCCGTCGCTGTGGCCGCTGCCCGCGGACAAGACGTTCAAGCTGCCCCATGGGCGGGGCGAGGTCACAGTGCCCTCGGGCCAGACACCGGAACGCGCAGACATCCCGATGAAACGGACCGGGCCCGGCAATGGCTACCCGCTGGAACCCACCGGTGATCCGATGCTGGACGGCGTTGGCCCGGCCTCGTGGGCACCGCGCCGCGATGTGCCGGAACTCGACGGGCATGGTCACCCCAAGATCATTCCGATGTCCGCCAATGAAAGCTTTCGCTTTGCCACGGGCCGTGACCCGCGCGGCCTGCCCCTGATGTCTGGCGACGGCGAGGTCGTGGGCATGGTCACCGACATGTGGATCGATGAACCGGAACAGCTGGTGCGCTACCTCGAATACACGCTGGACGCCAAATGGGGCACGGGCAACCGCCTGGTGCCGCTGACGCTGGCCCGGATCAAATCCGACCGGGTCGTGGTGCGCACGCTTTATGGCAAACACTTTGCCACCGTGCCGCAGCATGCAAGCGCAACACAGGTCACCATGCTCGAAGAAGAGAAGATCAGCGGCTATTACGGCGGCGGTGTTCTCTACACGGGCACACGGCAAGAGCCCAAGCTCTGATGGCATGTGCACGCGCCATATCCCGGCAAAGCTCCGGAGCGATCCGGAGGGTGGCGCGTGCACGTCCAGATACACCACATCAACCACAAGGGAACGTGCGCCATGTCCCATGACGACTTCGAAGTGGAGCCCATCGAGGGTCTCCCGGAACGCCCACCGACGGGCGAACAGATCCTGTGGCAAGGCAGGCCCGACACCCTCGCCCTTGCCCGCGAGGCGCTGAACCTCAACTGGGTCATCGGCTATTTCGCGCTGCTGGCCGCGTGGCGGTTCATCTCGGTCGTCGACCTGATGCCCATCGGCCAGGCCATCGGCGCAACGGTGCCCTTCCTGCTGCTGGGCGCGGTGGTGTGCGCCCTGCTCTATGTCGTCGCCCTGATCCAGGCGCGGTCGACCATGTACACCATCACCTCGTCGCGCATCGCCATGCGCATCGGGGCGGCGCTGACGCTCACCATCAACCTGCCCTACCGCGAACTGGGCAACGCGGCCCTTGATCTGCGCAAGAACGGCACCGGCACCATCGCGCTCGACACCACGGGCAAGACGAAAATCAGCTATCTCGTGCTCTGGCCCCACGCCCGGCCCTGGCGCTTTGGCAACACGCAACCGGCCCTGCGCTGCATCGCGGACGCCGAAAACGTGGCCCGCATCCTCGCCGACGCGGCCGAGGCGCGGATCACCACGCCGCAAGTGACCCGCGTTGTCCCGAACGACGCCGTGGCGGCGGAGTAGGCCCATGTCCGACGCCACAACCCCCCGCATCCGCGCCAAGGAGGACGAACTGGTCCCCCGCGTGCTGATCCGCGCGGTCCTTGCCCTGCTGCTGATCGTGCTGTCGCTGGTCACCATCGCCACACTCACGGACCGCCCCCTCGAAAGCACACCGGCAGCGACACCCATCATCGCCGAACGCGCGATCTACCTCGCGGGCAATGCCTCGGGCGCGGCACTGGTGCTGGACGCCAACGGCGCGGTGCTGGCCGATTTCCCCGCGGACAAGGGCGGCTTTGTCGCCGGTATCGAACGGGTCATCGCCCGCGAACGCGCCAAATCCGGCGCCGACGCCACAGCCCCCGTCCTGCTCAGGCTGCGCGAGGGCAACCGCCTTTCCCTCTACGACCCCACCACCGACTGGAGCGCCGAGTTGATGGGCTTTGGCGCCGACAATCTCCGCACCTTCGCCAGGTTGCTGGAGCCACCCCAATCCCAAGGAGGAAGCCACCATGGGACTACTGACTAAGGACATCGAACGTGCCCCCTGCACGGTCGAAATCAGCCACAAGTTCGAAAGCCTGCACGCGCATGTGCGGTTCAACAACGGCGCTGTCGTCTATCCGGGCGACGAAGTGCAGGTACAAGGGCCCGAAATCATGGCCCCCTTCGGTGAAATCGTCACCGAAGACCGCGAGGCCGTGATCGTGCGCGCCTCCGCCCTCGAACGCCTCTGGACCCGCCTCACCGGCGATTTCGAAGTCATGGAACTCTGCGAATTCTCCTTCTCCGAAGAGGTGACGCTATGAATATCCAGAACACCGACAAACACACCGCCGACGCCACATCCGTCGAAGAGGGTCTGGCCATCGCCCAGGCCCAGGACGAACAGTTCACGTCCGAATTCGCCACCGAAACGGCGATGCAGAACACCCTGCTCACCCCGCGCTTCTACACCACCGATTTCGACGAACTCGATGCCATCGACGTCACATCGGTCCGCGACGATTGGGACAAGCTGATCGCGCAGATGGAAGCGGACCCGAACAAGGGCCATTTCAAGAAAAACGAAGACTGGGATCACGTCGATTGGGACGGGATGGAGCCGGAACTGAAAAAGGAATTCATCGACTTCCTGATCTCCTCCTGCACCGCTGAGTTCTCGGGCTGCGTCCTCTACAAGGAAATGAAACGCCGCGGGGCCAACAAGGACATCACGCAACTCTTCCAGCTCATGGCCCGGGACGAGGCACGCCACGCGGGCTTCATCAACGACGCCCTGCGCGAGGCCGGGCTGCGCGTGAACCTCGGCTTCCTGACGCAGAAGAAGAAATACACCTACTTCCGGCCCAAATTCATCTACTACGCCACCTACCTCTCCGAGAAAATCGGCTACGCCCGCTACATCACCATCTTCCGGCACCTGCAGGCGCATCCCGAACACCGCTTCCACCCGATCTTCAAGTGGTTCGAGGAATGGTGCAATGACGAGTTCAGCCATGGCGAGGCCTTCGCCCTGCTGATGAAGACCGACCCGAAACTGACCTCCGGCCTGAACGTGCTGTGGATCAAGTTCTTCCTGACGGCGGTCTACGGCACGATGTATGTGCGCGACCACCAGCGGCCCGCCTTTCACAAGGCCCTAGGCGTCGACCCCGACTGGTACGCGCACGAGGTGTTCACCAAGACATCGAAACTTTCGGAACAGATCTTCCCGATCACGCTCGACATCGACCACCCCCGCTGGCAGCGCGGCCTGGAACGGCTGCAACAGGCCAATGCCGACATGGCGCAGGCGACAGGCCTGAAGAAACTCGGCGCGCAAGTCCGCGCGGCGGCGGCCTTCGTGTCGCTCTACACGATCCCGGCCAAGAAACACGTGGTGCCACAAAGCACCCGGCTGGAGCCCGCGTATTGAACCACGCCATCCGGCATAACGCCCCTGCGGCTTCATTGTTCTCCCAATATGCCGGGGGAACGCCGCAGGCGTGGGGGCAGCGCCCCCGGCGACACGTCCGGGGGGCACACACATGACCCCCTGGATCGCCGCTTTCATCGCGCTCTTCATCTGGTGGTTCTCCACCGGCACGATCCTGATGGCCGTAAAATACGCCGACCGCGCCGGCGAACGGGCACGGCGCACCACGACCATCGCGGCCCTGCCCCTGATGGGCCTCGGCGCCTACGGCACCTGGTGGTCCATGACCCAGACCGACATCTTCGGCACCTATGTGGCGTTCCTGTCGGCACTGGCCCTCTGGGGCTGGATCGAACTGGCGTTCCTCACCGGCATCATCACCGGCCCCAACCGCATGAAACTGCCCACCCACGTCCCCGAATGGGAACGGTTCATCCGCGCCTGGGGCACGGTGGCCTATCACGAGATGCTGCTGACGGGCACGCTCATCGTCCTCGCGCTCGCCCTCTGGTACGCGCCCAACCCGTTCGCCTTCTACACCTTCGCGGTGCTGTTCTTCGCCCGCATCTCGGCCAAGCTGAACCTGTTCTTCGGCGTCCCCCGCATCCATGTGGAATTTTTGCCGCAAGCACTGGCACATCTGCCCAGCCACTTCCGCACGGCGGGCATGAACTGGCTCTTCCCCATTTCGGTCACGGCGCTCACCTTCGCCGCGGCCTGCTGGCTCGAACGGCTCTATGCCGCCGACACGATGGGGGCTGTCACGGGTTTTGCCCTGCTCACCGCCCTCACGGCCCTCGCGGCCCTCGAACACTGGGTGATGGTCCTTCCCATCCCCGACGAACGGCTCTGGCGCTGGATGCTGCCTGCGCCCAAACCCACCAAGAACACGACACCACAAGGGGGACATCATGGACTTTGATGTATTGTTCCAAAGCCAAATCGACGCACTGAAGGACGAGGGGAATTACCGCATCTTCGCCGAACTTGAACGCAAGGCCGGCGCCTTCCCGCGCGCCAAGTGCCACGACGCGGACGCCCCCGACGAGGTGACAGTGTGGTGTTCCAACGATTATCTGGGCATGGGCCAGCACGACAGCGTCATCAAGGCCATGAAGGACGCGGTTGAACTTTACGGCGCGGGCGCGGGGGGCACGCGCAACATTTCGGGCACCAACCACGCCCACAAGCAGCTCGAGGCGGAACTGGCCGACCTGCACGGCAAGGAAAGCGCGCTGCTGTTCACCTCCGGCTACGTCTCCAACTGGGCCGCGCTCTCGACACTGGGCAGCCGCCTGCCCGACGCGGTGATCCTCTCGGACGAACTGAACCACGCCAGCATGATCGAAGGCATCCGCCATTCCCGCGCGTCCAAGGTGATCTGGAAACACAACGATCCCGAAGACCTCGACCGCAAGCTGGCCGCCCTGCCCGCCAACGCGCCCAAGATCGTGGCCTTCGAATCCGTCTACTCCATGGACGGCGACATCGCCCCGATCGCCGAAATCCTCGACGTCTGCGAAAAACATGGCGCGATGAGCTATATCGACGAGGTGCACGCCGTGGGCATGTACGGCCCGCGCGGCGGCGGCGTGGCCGAACGCGAGGGGCTGATGGACCGCATCACCCTGATCGAAGGCACGCTTGGCAAGGCCTACGGCGTCGTCGGCGGCTACATCACCGGGTCCGAGGCGCTGTGCGACTTCATCCGCTCGTTCTCAAGCGGGTTCATCTTCACCACCGCCCTGCCCCCGGCCATTGCCGCTGCGGCCCGCACCTCGATCCGGCACCTCAAGCAGTCGGACCAGGAACGCATCCTGCAACGCCAGCGCGTCGCCTACCTGCGCAAGCGGCTGGACCAGGAAGGCATCCCGCATATCGACAACCCCAGCCACATCATCCCGGTGATGATCAAGGACCCGGTGAAATGCCGGATGCTGTCGGATTACCTGATGCAGCAATACGGAATCTACGTGCAACCCATCAATTACCCGACCGTTCCCAAGGGCACGGAACGGCTGCGGTTCACCCCCGGACCGCTGCACAGCACCGATGATATCGAACACCTGGTCATGGCGCTCAAAGACCTGTGGAAACAATGCGCTATTGCGCATGCGGTCGCCTGACGGGGAAATCGACAGACATTTCCCGCTGAAATTCGGATCAAGTCAAAGTTACTGTTGACTTGATCACGAACCCGCTACGTTCATTGGCAAGAACTTTGGAAGGAGACACACATGTTCCGCACCCTCGCCATCGCAGCCACAACCGCCACGCTGGCCGTGCCCGCATTCGCCGACGGCCATGCCGCCTCCGGTGACGCCGAAGCAGGCGAAGCCGCATTCCGCCAGTGCATCTCGTGCCACGTCGTGGTCGACGACGCAGGCGAAACGCTCGCAGGCCGCGCCGCCAAGACCGGCCCGAACCTCTATGGGATCATCGGCGGCAAATTCGGCATGGTCGAAGACTTCCGCTATTCCGACATCAACCAGCTGGCCGCCAGCATGGAAGACCTGATCGTGACTGAAGAGGTGTTTGTACCCTACGTTCAGGACCCCACCGGCTACCTGCGCGAGGCAACGGGCGACAACGGCCGCTCCAAGATGACCTACAAGGTGCGCAAGGAAGAAGATGCGATCAACATCTACGCCTACCTTGCCTCGCTGCAAGGCGACGGCGAAAGCTAAGCACGCCACGCAGTCACACATGTCAGGGCCGTCGGATCTTCCGGCGGCCTTTTGCGTTGCCGGCAGAATGCCGCTGATGTGAAAGACACGCCCGCAAAAGTGACGGCAAGGGGCTGGACGCCCCCGCACGGGCCGCGCATCTCTGATGGCATGCCCAGACAGCAAGAAGGACCCGCCATGGCCCGCCTCGCCCCCCTGACGCGCCGCAGCGCCCTCGCCACGCTTCTGGCCGGTGTCGCCCTGCCACGGATCGCGCTGGCACAGGACACAGGACAGCCCTTTTCCTTCGACTGGCTCAAGGCGCGCATGCAGGCCCGCGCGGCCCAGCCCGACACGCCCCCCGCCCCGCTCGACACCTTCCTGCAAAACCTCACCTATGACGACTACCGCAACATCTACTTCCGGCCAGAGGCGGCGCGCTGGTCGGACACCCCCCTGCCCTTCCACGTGTCCTCCTTCCACCCGGGCTGGCTCTTCAACGCACCGGTGCAGATCCACGAGGTGACGGACGGCACCGCCCGCCCGCTCACCTTCACCACGGATGATTTCGAATACCGCAACGATGTCGGCACCCGCGTGCCCGATCACGCCGACCTGTCGGGCATCGCGGGCCTCAAGCTGACCTACCCGCTGAACGAGGCCACGAAGTTCGACGAGGTCGTGACGTTCCTCGGGGCCAGCTACTTCCGGGCGCTGGGGCGCGGCAACGCCTACGGCCTCTCGGCCCGCGGCCTCGCCATCAATACGTGGCGCGACGGACCCGAGGAATTCCCCCGCTTCTCCGAATTCTGGCTCGAAAAACCCCGCGCCACCGACACGTCCCTCACGCTCTACGCGGCCCTCGACAGCGCGTCCGTCACCGGGGCCTACAGGATCACCATCACCCCCGGCGACGACACCACCATGGATGTCGAGGCGACGCTCTTCTTTCGCGATAGCGTCCCGCAACTGGGCCTCGGCCCGCTCACCTCGATGTTCTACTTCGCCGAACACTCGACGCGAAAATTCGACGACTTCCGCCGCCAGGTCCACGACAGCGAAGCGCTCAAGATCGTCCGCAGGAACGGCGACGTCCTGTTGCGCCCGCTGAACAATCCGCCGCGCGTCTCGTCATCCTATTTCAACGAACCCGACATGGCCCAGTTCGGCCTGATCCAGCGCGACCGCAGCTACGAGGACTACCAGGACGCGGGCGCCCGCTACCACGACCGCCCGTCGGTGATGATCGAACCGCTGAACGACTGGGGGCCCGGCACCGTGCGGCTGGTCGAAATCCCGGCCGACCTGGAAATCGACGACAACATCGTCGCCTTCTGGGTGCCCGAACGCGCCCCCGGGGCCGGTGAAAGCCGCACCTACGCCTGGCGCATGCACTGGGGCGACCTGCCCCCCTCGGGTGGGCTCGCCTGGGTCCAGGGCACCCTTGCAGGCATCGGCGGCCCCTCGGGCGTGCCGCTCGAAAACCCCAACCTGCGCAAGTTCGTGGTGGATTTCGAAGGCGGCGCACTCGGCATGATGGACGAAGACGCAAACGTCACGCCCATCGTCACCCATTCGGCGGGCGAGATCGCCGGCATGGTCCTGCACAAGGTCCGGGACGCCGCCAAACCCACCTGGCGGCTCTTCATCGACATCGACGGCGGGGACGCGGACCTGATCGAACTCACCGCCCATGTCGCGGACGAGACACAAAAACTCTCCGAAACCTGGCTCTTCCAATGGCTGCGCGACGACGCCCCGACCTGAAGCCAACCGTAGGGTGGGCAATCTGCCCACCATTCCCCCCTTAGGCCGCGCATGCACTGCGCACCATCATGGGGCAACGATCAAAGAACGAATGTCCATTTCGAACCCAGACCTACCAAATCGGGATCGGTCTCGCAGATGCAGAAAGGCATGCTACCATTCGGCCTATGGATAAGGAGACAAAGCTTTGCAGTTCGAATTGGTTATGGCGTTCACATTGATTTTTTTGGTGGACTCAATTTCGCCAGGTCCTGCGTCGGCGGCAGTTGTAGCTAAGGGGGCTACTACTGGACTGCGACGTACCCTGCCTTTCATCTGCGGCCTTGTTCTTGGCGATCTGGTATTGTTCGCCCTCGCTGTCGCGGGCCTTGCTGCCCTGGCGGCAGCGATGGGACCCTTCTTTGCTGTCATCAAATGGGTCGGTATCGCCTATCTTCTCTATCTTGCTTACAAGATGTGGACTGCGAAACCCGTGAAGATGTGCACTGCTGCACCACAGGGCGAGGGTTTGAAGCTTTTTGGCCTCGGGATTTTGCTTCCGCTCGGAAACCCAAAGGCTATTGGGTTCTACATCGCCTTGCTTCCTGCGGTGATGAACGTATCGGCCATCACTCTGGTCGCTGCGTTTCAGCTTAGCCTGATCATCATCGGAGTTTGGGCGCTCGTGCTGATTGCCTATGCAGCAGCCGCTGACCGCGCCAGCCGCATGATCTCGACACCACGCGCACAGCTTTGGTTGAACCGTAGTTCTGCGGGGGCAATGATCGGCGCAGCGGGAACAATCGCTGCCAGATAGGGATGTCGGCTACGTCCCGCAAACCCGCCACCCATCGCCGGTCCAGCACAAGCCCGTGGGCTGGTGTCACACCAAACAATCGGCCGCACTTTATGGCAGCCAAACACATCCCACAGAACTTCCGTTCGGCACAGCACCCGAAACACCAGCCCGCCGGAACGGGCCCCCTGTTGGACCGGCGCCTTCGGCGTGAGTCCGGTCCCGTCAACGAACCGAAAAACGCGCAGGAAAATCACTCCGCCGCCACAGACCCCTTCGCCGCCTCACCCGGGTTCAACCGCCAGACCTCGGCATTCAGCGCCGCCGCAATCGTCACCCAGACCAGATACGGCACAAACAGCATCCCGGCGAGCGTATCCACCTGCCACAGCGCCAGCAGCGCGCTCAGCACCGTGACCCACAACACGCCAATGATCGCCATGCCCAGCCGGATATTGCGCAGCCCGAAAAACACCGGCGTCCACAGCCCGTTGAACGCGATCTGCATGGCCCAGAACGCCATGGCAATGCCGTTGTCCCCGGCCATCGCCGCGCGCGCCCCCGCAACGGCCATGCAGACGTAAAGAACCATCCATGTCACGGGGAACACCCAGTCGGGCGGCGTCCAGGCGGGCTTTGACAGCGACCGGTACCAGGGACCCGGCGGGAACAGCCCGCCGGTCACGCCTGCGCCAAGGCAGGCGGCGAAGAAAACGCAGAATAAAAGCCAGAACATGCCAGTCAGGTAGCCCGGACTCGCCCCCCGATCAAGCTTGCACGGTCGGCCTGGCGTTTTGCCTCCAGTGCGGCCAGCGCCTCGAACAGGCTGTCGCTGCGGCTGGGCCGCGCGCCCTTGGCCGCCGCATCCACAAGGAATTGCACCTCCGGCAACGGCTTGGCGTACAGTACGGCGGATTGCGGCATCACCATGCTGGTCCCGCTCAGGGCAACCGATTGCGCCAGCCATCCCAGCTTTTGCGCCTTGGACGTCCGCGCCCGGGCCGAGATGCTGTCATACCCCATCCCCGTCAGCCGCCCGCCGATCCCCGCATAGATGTAGCGCGCCGCGTAGATGCCGGGACGGCACCCGCGCGGCAGCGCCGCAATGCCCGCCTCGGAGCGGTAGTAGAGCCGGTTCGCCTCCATCACCAGGCGCTTGACCATACCCCGCACCGCCTTGGTCGGGCGCGGATCGGCAAAGAACGTCTCGGGCGTCATGTCGGCCTCTGCCAGCCATTCGGTGGGCAGGTACAGGCGGCCCTCCAGCGCGTCCTCGCCCACGTCGCGGGCAATGTTCGTCAACTGCATCGCCACGCCCAGATCGCAGGCCCGCGCCAGCGCATCGCCGTCACGCACCCCCATCAACACGCACATCATCGCGCCCACGGCAGACGCCACGCGGGCCGAGTAGTCCTTGACCCCGCCCAGCGTCGCATAGGTCCGCGCCTCCGCATCCCAGGCCAGCCCCTCCAACAGGGCATCGGGCAAGGCGCGCGGCATGTCGAACTGTTCCACCACCGCGGCAAAGGCCCGGTCAGGCGCCGCATCCTTGGGTGTCCCGGCATAGACAAGGTCCAACCGGTCCCGCAGGCGCAACACCGCCTCGACCTTCTCGGCCTTCAGATCCACCTCGTCATCGGCAAGGCGGCAAAACGCATACAGCGCCAGCGCCGGATCGCGCACCCGCCGGGGCAACAGCTTCGACGCCGCATGAAACGACAGCGACCCATGGCGAATGGCCTCCGTGCAGGCCTCAAGATCGCGTGGATCAATCATCGCATCCCCCGCCCGTCCTGCCACCGCATCGCCCGTAGGGTGTGCGCTCTGCGCGCACCAAACGTCATGACACCGCTCATATCACCGCATCCCCCGTAGGGTGGGCAATATGCCCACCACCCGTCATGTCACCGCATCCGGCACAAGCTGACCCAGCACCTCGGCCGTGGAAATCACACCGGGCACACCGGCGCCCGGATGCGTCCCCGCGCCCACCAGATACAGGCCCTCCGCCTCTTCACTCACATTGTGCGGACGGAACCAGGCCGATTGCAAAATCCGCGGCTCGATGGAAAAGCCGGAGCCATTGGGCGACAGATACCGATCGCGGAAGGTCTCGGGCGTGAACACCTGTTCGGTGCTGATTTTCGACCCTAACCCAGGCAAAAGCTGGTCCTCCAGCACCGCCAGCATCTTGGCCTTGTAGGCGTCGGCCTCCACCTGCCAGTCGACACCGCCATGCCCCAGATGGGGCACGGGGCTCAGGACATAGAAGGTGTCATCCCCCTCGGGTGCAACGGACGGGTCCGTCACGGACGGGCGATGGACATAGAGGCTCATGTCGTCGGCCAGCTTGCCCTTCATGAAGATGTCGTGCAGCAACCCGGTATAGCGCGGCGCGTTCAGAATGGTGTGATGGCCCACATCGGCCCAGTCCCCACGGGTGCCCTTCGTCCCGAAATACCAGACAAACAGGCTCATGGAATAGCGTGTGCGCTTCAGCTTGGCAGGGGTCCACCGCTTCTTCGGGGCATGACGCATCAGCCGGTCATAGGTATGGCCCGCATCGGCATTGGACACGACAACATCCGCGCCCAGTTCCAGCCCGGTCTCCAGACGGACGCCGCGCACACGGGGGCCCTCCACCACGATCTCGTCCACGACGGTGTCCATCAACAACGTGCCGCCCTGATCCTCGATGATATCGGCCATCTTGCGCGCCATCCCGGCCAGACCGCCCATGGCGTAATGCACGCCGAATTCCTTCTCCAGATAGCTGACCAGAATATACATGCTGGTCACATGGGTCGGGTCGCCCCCGATAAAGAGGGGGTGAAAGGAAAACGCCATGCGCAGCTTGTCATTGCGAAACCGCCGCGCCGCGTGGGCATAAACGGACCGGTCCGCGCGCAACATCCCGAAGGTGGGCAACACCTTTATCAAGTCCCAAAGCTGATGCATGGACCGGCGGCCCAGATCCTCAAAGCCGAACCAGTACCGCTTGGCCGAATCCTCCAGAAACTTGTCAAAGCCCGCGACATCGCGCGGCTCGATCCTGGCAACCTCTGCGCGCATCGCATCCGTGTCATGCTGGGCCACAAACCTGGTGCCGTCCGGCCAGCGGATTTCATAGAACGGGTCCAGGGACCGCAAATCCACGTCCTCCTCGAACGACCGCCCACAGGCGGCCCACAACTCACGATACAGCTGCGGCACGGTCACGATGGTCGGACCCAGATCAAAGCGATGCCCGTCCTGCCAAATGGCCGATCCACGGCCGCCCGGCACATCCAGCTTGTCAATCACGGTGACCTTGTAGCCCTTGGCGCCCAGACGCATGGCAGCCGCCAATCCACCCAGCCCCGCACCAATCACAATGGCGCGGTTCCCGGTGCGGGTCTCCGATTCGATGGGATCAAGGCGTGTCATCTGTGCAAAACAATACGAGTGTCTAGTTTAGTTGACAATTTCTTTTCTGTCGCACAGGCTAATCAGGTGCCGTGTGGCACGCTGCCAGTGCGAAAAAGATGAGCCAAACCACCACCATATCCTTCTTCCGCTTCCCGCGGTGGCGCGACCGGGCATGGGCGCTCGGCATGATGGGCGGCGCGCGGCTGTCCATGGCGCGCATCCCCGATCTGGGGTTCTGGAAGCTGTGTGGCTCAGGCACGGGCGAAGGGTTCACACCGGTGCCCAACACGGCGGTCTATGCGATCCTCTGCACATGGCCCGACCCCGAAACGGCCCGCGCACGGATCGACACCACCCGCATCTTCCAACGCTACCGCGCCCGCGCGGCCGAAGATTGGACGGTGTTCCTGTCCCCCACATCATCGCGCGGGGCATGGAGCGGGCAAACCCCCTTTTCCCCCGTATCAGAGCCTGCATCCGATCCGCATGATCAACCCTTGGCCGCCCTCACCCGCGCCACGATCAAACCCGGCATCCTGACCAAGTTCTGGGGCCGCGTGCCCGACATCTCGGCCATGATCGGCAGCGACCCCAATGTCCTGTTCAAGATCGGCATCGGAGAGGTGCCGATGCTGCACCAGGTCACATTCTCCATCTGGCCGGGGGCACGGGAAATGGCCCAATTCGCCCGCACAAACGGCCCCCATGCCGACGCCATCCGCGCCGTGCGCGCAGGTGCGTGGTTCCGCGAAGAACTCTACGCCCGCTTCACCATCCTTGGCGACAGCGGCACATGGGGCGGCACCAGCCCGCTCGAAGGATTACGACTGAAATGACCAAGACGCCCTTTCCCTTCTCCGCCATCGTGGGCCAGGAGGACATGAAACAAGCGATGATCCTCACCGCAGTTGATCCCGGCATCGGCGGTGTTCTGGTCTTTGGCGACCGGGGCACCGGCAAATCTACCGCGGTGCGCGCGCTGGCGGCGCTCCTGCCCCCGATCACGGCTGTCACAGGCTGCCCGATCAACGCGGAATCCCATGACCAATGCCCCGGATGGGCCAATGTAGAGACGAAAAAGACCCGAAAAATCCCCACCCCCGTCATCGACCTGCCGCTGGGCGCCACCGAGGACCGCGTTGTGGGCGCCTTGGACATCGAACGCGCCCTCACCCGCGGCGAAAAGGCGTTCGAACCGGGCCTGCTGGCCCGCGCCAATCGCGGCTACCTCTATATTGACGAGGTCAACCTGCTCGAAGACCACATTGTCGACCTCCTGCTCGACGTGGCCCAATCCGGCGAAAACGTGGTCGAACGCGAGGGGCTCAGCATCCGCCACCCCGCCCGCTTCGTGCTGGTGGGCAGTGGCAACCCCGAAGAGGGCGAATTGCGCCCCCAACTCCTCGACCGGTTCGGCCTGTCGGTCGAAGTGCGCAGCCCGAACGACGTGGCCCAGCGGATCGAGGTCATCAAGCGGCGCGACGCGTTCGAGTCCGATTTCGACGCGTTCATGGCCCATTACACCAAGGAAGACGCCAAGATCCGGCGCAAGATCCTTGCCGCGCGCAAGCTTCTGCCCCAGATCGAAACGCCGGACGCCATCCTGCACGACTGCGCGGAACTCTGCATCGCGTTGGGCAGCGACGGCCTGCGCGGCGAATTGACCTTGCTCCGCGGCGCCCGCGCGCTGGCCGCCTTTGACCGCAAAAAGGTGCTCACCCGCGACCACCTCAAACGCATCGCCCCCATCGCCCTGTCCCACCGCCTGCGCCGCGACCCTCTGGACGAGGCCGGCAGCACCACCCGCGTCACCCGCACGGTCGACGCCGTGCTGGCATGATCGCCGCCATGGTGCGCACACATGCCCACCCCATCCCACTCCTCCCGCACCGCCCCCTCTCCCCCAAGGGGAAAGGGCTGGGGAGAGGGGCGCGCAACACCCTACATCCCTCACCCCCCGTAGGGTGGGCAATCTGCCCACCACCCCTACCGTCCCAACCGCACCAAACCCCACGACATGACCGCCCACAGCTGGCATAACGCGCATCTCGCGCTGCGCCTGCTGGCCCTTGACCCCGCAGGCCTCGGCGGTGCGGTTGTCCGCATGCGCGCCAGCCCCGACCGCGACGCGTTGCTGGCCGGTTTCACCCCTGCCCTGCCCCTTCGCAAATTGCCCATCTCCATCTCAGACGAACAACTGTTCGGCGGCATCGACCTCAGCGCCACGCTGTCATCCGCTCAAGTCATTGAAAATAAATCATTTTTTCACAGGCCTTGTATCGCTCAAATCCCCATGGCGGAACGCTGCCCCCCGGCCCTCGCCGCCAAGCTTGCGCAGCTCGCAGATCAGTCTCTAACACAGGGCTTTTTGCTCCTCGACGAGGGGATCGAGCCTGACGAACGCGCCCCCGATCCCCTGTCAGATCGCTGCGCCTTTCACCTCGAACCAACGGGTCGAAAACCATCTGTCCCCGCGGGGACACCTCAATCTGTCCCCGCGGGGACAACGGTCAATACCGCCGACGCCATCATGCAACTGACCTTGCTCGCCACCCGTTTCGGCATCGCGTCCCTCCGCGCCCCGACCCTTGCGCTGCGCACTGCCCGCGCCCACGCGCGGCTGATGGGCCGCGACCATCTCACGGACGCCGACCTCGACGTCGCCGCGACCCTCGTCTACCCCCACCGTGCAACGGTCATCCCCGAAGACATCGAGGCGGAGGATAGCCCACCTCCCCCACCCCAAAACAACGACTGTCCCCGCGGGGACAGCGAAGAAAACGACGCCATCCCCGACGCGGACATGCTGGTCGATGCCGTCAAATCCCTGCTGCCCCCCGACCTCCTGAACGGACTTGTCCCCGCGGGGACAACCCGCACATCTGGTGGCGCGGGCGCCGGTCAAAAGCGCACCAGCAACCGCCGTGGGCGCCCCCTGCCCTCGCGCCCCGGTCGCCTGGACGGCACCGCGCGGATCGACCTGATCGCCACCCTGCGCGCCGCCGCCCCCTGGCAACCCCTGCGCCGCCAGCAGCAACCGGACCGGACAGGCCTGCTCATCCGTCCGTCCGACATCCGGCTGAAACGCTTCGCCGAACAGTCCGACCGCCTGCTGATCTTCACCGTGGACGCCTCCGGCTCTGCCGCAGTGTCCCGGCTGGGCGAAGCCAAGGGCGCCATCGAACTCCTGCTGGCCGACGCCTATGCCAGCCGCGACCACGTCGCCCTCATCGCCTTTCGGGGGACAGAGGCAGAAACCCTCCTGCCCCCCACCCGGTCGCTTGTGCAGACCAAACGCCGCCTGTCGGCCTTGCCCGGCGGCGGCGGCACGCCGCTTGCCTCGGGCCTGCAACACGCGCTCCTGCTTGCCCAGCACACCAGGGGCAAGGGGCTCACGCCCACTGTCATCCTGATCACCGACGGGCGCGCCAACATTGCGCTGGACGGCACCGCCAACCGGGCCCAGGCCGGCGCAGACGCAACGGCCATGGCAACCGCCTTGCGCGCGACCGGCACGACATCACTGGTGATCGACATGTCGAACCGGCCCCAGCCCGCCCTGCAGGATCTCAGCCGCGCCCTGGACGCGCCCTACGTGCCCATGCCCCGCGCTGATGCGCAGCGGCTGAGCGGCGCCGTGGCATCCGCGCTGGACGGCTGATCCATGGACTGGTCGCAGATCAAATCGTGGCCCAATTCCAACCTGTCCCGGCGGGGACACGGACCTGTGCATCGCTGGCATATTCAGGAGGCAGGCGCAGGCAAGACGGTCCTCATGCTGCATGGCGCGGGCGGGTCGACGCATTCCTATCGCGGCCTGATCCCGACGCTCGCCCAGGACTTTCGTGTGATCGCGCTGGACTTGCCCGGACATGGGTTCACCCAGTTGGGCGCCCGGCACCGGTGCGGCCTGGATGCGATGGCCGAGGATGTGAAAAAGCTGTGCGACCACGAAGGCTGGACACCGGACGCGATTGTCGGGCATTCGGCAGGCGGTGCGGTGGCGCTGCGCCTTGCGGAAAGCGATCTGTCCCCGCGGGGACAAACGCCACTGGTGATCGGGATCAACGCCGCGACCGAGCAGTTCAAGGGCATCGCAGGGCTGCTGTTTCCCGTCATGGCAAAGGCCCTGGCCGCCGTCCCGTTCACGGCCTCGCTGTTCTCGGGCGCGTCCGCCAGCCCTGACCGGATCAAGGCCCTGATCGGTTCAACAGGGTCTGTTCTGGATGCCGAAGGGTTGGACCTGTACCGGCGGCTGGTGGGCGACCGGAACCATGTGGACGGAACCCTGCTGATGATGGCGCAATGGAAGTTGAACCCGTTGCTTGCCCGCCTGCCGGATCATCCTGCGCGGGTGCATCTGCTGGTTGGAGACAAGGACACAACCGTGCCGCCGGCGGTGTCGCGAAATGCGGCGGCACGCATGCGGGATGCCACCGTGCACATGCTGGATGGCCTGGGGCATCTGGCCCATGAAGAACAGCCCTTCGAGACCGCGCGCATGATCCGCGATATCATCCGGGACGCGCTGCGATAGCGATCTGTCCCCGCGGGGACACCCAGTTTTTGTCCACAAAAAAGCCCGCCAGATCGGCGGGCTTTTGCATTTGTCCCCGCGGGGACAGATCACAGATCAAGCTGATCCAGCAGGGCGCGCACCGCCGCTTCGAGCTTGCGCGGATCGAGGGAACCGAAGTCGCGGTTCATCTGCAATTCGATTTTGCCCTTTGCGCCGATGACCTTCACCGCGCCGGCCTTGCGGTTCAGCTTGATCGTCGTCTTGGACGAGGTTGAGGGCGCGGCCTGTTCGCTCACCGGTTTGGGGGCCACGACCTTGTTCAGCACGGCCAGCTCGGCCACGGCGTCGTTGGGCTTTTGATGTTCCAGCAGCACGTTCAACTGCTGGGCTGTGCGCGGCTGTTCTTCGAGCGCCTTGATCAGCTTGAGACCAAGCGCGCGGGGGATCGCTTCGGGGTATTGCAGCCGGTGGCCCAATTGATCCATCAAGAGACTGAAACTGCCTATGTAGTGACGCTTTTGCCGTCCGGCAGACGCAAAGAGAACCGCGATGGCATCGTTCAATTCAAGATCCATCTGACGGGCGTAGCTGGACGCCAGCTGGCCCATCTCGGCGAAGGAGATATCGCGCCGGACCATGTTTTCGTCGACCATGCGGCGGTAGAGTTTTTCGAGTGCTTCGCCCTTGGCCACCAGCACGGCCGGGATGGCGGCGTATTTTTCGTCGCCCGTCTCTTCATACAGCGATTTATAGGCGCTGAGACGGCGGAAACCCTGGATCAACTCATACCCTTCGCCGGTGTCCTCGACCTGGATCGGGTTCGACAGTCCCAGATCGCGGATCGAAGTTTTCAACTCTTCAAGGTCCGGGTCGCGATTGGTGCTGCGGTCGCGCGTCAGCTTTTTCATCGCCACGTCCCCAAGGGGAACGCGGGCCACAATCGCGCCATCCCTTTTTAGAGACACATATTCGTGGGCAAGCCGGTCATTCTCGGCGCGAATCTCCGCCTCTGCCGAGTGGCGTTCGCTGAGAGCCGTGGCGTTTTCCGAGATGGCGGCAGCCATGGGGCCACGGCGGGTTTCGGGGGCAGGGGCCTCGGCTGCGTCCTCGGGCCCTGCGCCCGGTTCAAAATCAATGTCGAATACGCGGCGTTTGCTCATGCCTCATCCTCCAGTTGGTCCCAGGCTGTTCCCAGGTTCGTTTTGAATTCTTCATAAGCCCGGTCAAAGGACGCGCGGGCGCGGCGCCAGGTTTCGCGGGTCATGTCCCGGTAATCTATTTCGTAGATACTGCTGAGGAATCGCCCTGACTGCTCGACGGCGCGGGTCATTTCGATCGGGTGTTCGCAGACGCGGTCGCCGAACACCTTTTGGAAGGCACCCTGCATGGCGCGATGCAATTCGTTGCCCGGCTCGAACCGGGTGAGCAGGAAGCGGAGGTCGAGGAAGGTCTTGGGCAAGGTCATTGTCCCCGCGGGGACAAGCCCGTTGAAGCGCGACAGATCTTCGAGCGCTTCGGACAATTGGCCGATGAAGGACGTGGTGGAATCGTATTCCCAGTAGCCGGGGCCGGAGGGGATGTAGAGCACGTCGGCGGCGAAGACCGCGTTCATGGACTGGTAGCCGATGGCGGGCGGGCAGTCGAACAGGATGAGGTCATAGGTGTCGGCCGCGATCTGGTCGAGGAAGCGCGAGACGGCGGCGAAGAAGGACCATTCGGGGTTGATGTGCCGGTATTGCGCGGAGGCAAATTCGACGAAGGCGGCGTTGGCGCAGCTTGGCACGATGTCGATCGTGGGCCAGTTCGTGGGCTTGATGAAGTCGCTGGCGCGCAGGTCATTGAGCCCCATGTCGGTGATTGCCGCAGGCAGCTTGCGTTGGGGCAGGGCGGTGCCTGATTCCGCGCCGCGCAGCGCGGAGTTCATGCGGTCCGTCTCGAACCCCAGATCGCGGGCCATGATGCCCCAGACGGTGTATTCCTCGGCCACGTCCGACAGGCCCATGGAGTGGCTGAGCGTGGCTTGCGGGTCGAAATCGACGCAGAGCACGCGGTAGCCGTCGAGGGCGGCGGCGTGGGCGAAGTGCAGCGCCGTGGTGGATTTGCCGGCGCCCCCCTTGAAGTTGGCGATGGCGGCGCGGATGGCGCGCTTGTTCACCGGGCGGTAGGGCATCATCGACTTGCGGTTCACCTTGATCCGGCGGCGCAACTCGTTGATTTCATCGAGGGAGTACCAGCGTTGGCGGCCGTCTTCCTCGACCGTGCCCTGGGGCAGGGAAGGGTCGGCGGCGAGGCGGCCGCGCAGGGTGGATTGGTTGGCCTTGAAGATCAGTTCCGCCACTTCCCAGCTTGAGAAACGGCGGAGGGTCTTTTCGCTTTCGGGCGAGTAGGTTTGCTGGCGGATGAACCCCTGCATCTTGAGGGATTGCGCCTGAAGCTGGGCGAGGTCTGTGTGCGTAAACATGCGCTGCCTGTTGATGTGTCCCCGCGGGGACAGGTGGTGTCTTGCCCCTGCGGGGGCATCTTGTGTGTCCCCGCGGGGACGCTTTTTCTGCTGGTTTCCAGATTTACGCCGATTTTGCGGAAAAAGCAAAAGGGGAATAGTGTTGTCCCCGCGGGGACAGATCGGGCGGGGCGTTCAGGTTACGGCAAGGTATCTGGTGATTCTCTGAACACCGCGTGCGTTGGGGCAGGGGCCCAGATTTTGGGGGACACTTTTTCGGGTGCCCCCACCTATTGAGTGACAAAAGCCGTGAAATAGGGGACAAACAGGATGTCCCCCAATACCATATCAACCTGTTTTTCTTTTGATTTGGGTTTGGGTCTGACGGGGTATCCACATCCGCCCTTGACAGAATCGCAGCCAAGGACGCAAATCAGGGACAGAGACGGAAAAGCGGCCAGAACCGCGGGGAAACCCACCGTTGGCAGGTGTTGTTCGGGGCAGCCCGGACCATTCAAGGAAAATGAGGGCAGGAATGCAAACGCTGAGGCTGGTGGGCCGGGGCGCGTCTGCGCGCAAATATGACATACTGACGGCCCTGGGCGCGTTCGCGCTGGCGCAGGGCAAGCACGAGCAGCGGCGGGTGCTGCGGCTGATGACGCTGGTGACGGCGCGCTACAACTGGGCGCGGGACGAGCTGGCCGTGGGGCAGCGCGAGATTGCGCGGTTGTGGTCGGTGGATGAACGCACGGTGAAACGCGAGATGGCGCTGCTGCGCGCGCGCGGCTGGCTGGTGGTGAAACGGCAGGGCGCGCGGGGGCGGGTGTCGGAGCATGGGCTGGACCTGGAGCGCGTGCTGGCCGATACGGAAGCGTATTGGGCGGCCGTTGGGCCGGATTTCGAGCTGCGCATGGGAACGTCCGAGGATGCCGCGCCGAAGGTGGTGCCGTTGCCGGTGAAGGGGTCCGTGGTCGCCCCGGACGTGTCGGGGGGCACGGAATGGTCGCTGGCCCAGGCGGTGTTGCACGGCGAGGACGCGGGGCTTTATGCGTCGTGGATCGCGGGGCTGGAGCGGGTGGAGCGCGCTGGCGGCCGGTTGACCCTGCGCGCGCCGTCGCGGTTTCACGGGGCTTATGTGCAGACGCATCTGGAACGGCGGGTGCTGGCGGCGTGCCGGGAGGTGGATGGGGATGTGTCGGAGGTGCGGATTGTTGTGTAACGGGGGAGGTGCGCAATGAATGCGCACCCTACGGCGTTCGTGGACCATCTGCGGCTGATGGCGCGGTACAATGCGTGGCAGAACGCATCGCTTGTCGCGGCCGCCGATACGCTGAGCGACGACGACCGGTGGCGGGCGCGGGGGGCGTTTTTCGGCTCTGTTGCGGGGACATTCAATCATGTGCTGTGGGATGATGCGTTGTGGCTGGCGCGCTTTGCGGGGGATGTGTGGCCCGAGTTGAGCGTGCCGGTGTCGCTGGAGGCGCCGCGGGACTGGGAGGCGTTCAAGGCATTGCGGGTGGCACGGGATGCGGAGGTGTCGGCCTGGGCCGCGAGCTTGGTCGCGGCAGATTTGCAGCGTGTGATCGCGTGGTATCCCGGGGGAGGGGATGTGCGGGTCGAGAAGCCTGCGGCGGTGTGCTTTGCGCATCTGTTCAATCATCAGACGCATCACCGGGGGCAGGTTCATGGGATGTTAACGGCGGCGGGGGCCGTGCCGGGGCCGACGGATTTGCCGATGTTGGGGTAGGGGGGAGCCGTTGATTGGGGCGCTGCCCCAAACCCCGTCGTATTTTTGGTCGGAAGAAACCGGGGGGGTGGCTGTTGAAGAGATCGACCGGGATGCACGAAGGTCCGGAGTGCGGGACGAAGCGGTCATCTGACTGAATTAACGATTTCTCACTTTGACCGCGGACCATTATTCGGGAAGACCCGCCATTCGCAATCCTTCAAAGTAACGTTTACCGCCCTCAGATCCGCCATAATCGTTCATGGCTTTCCATGACGAAATTGTTCGGTCAGGCACCAGTTCGCGATACTTCGTAAGCGCAGCTTCGGCGCGGTCCGGTTGGTCGGTAAGAGCGTAAGCCGAGGCGAGGATTGAATGGAAAGTGGGATATGTGCTTGATAGTTGCAGACCTTCCTGAGCCACCGAAATTGCAAGCGCGTCGTCGCCCAGTTGGAGGGCTGCAAGTGCTGTGCCACCTTTTGCCGGCACCGAATATGGGTGGAAGTTACCGAAGCGCTCGAATTTTCGGAAGCAATCCAACGCAGTTTCGGCTTCACCACACCAAATCGCGGACCAAGCCGATACCGAAAGCACATTCGCGTCCGAAGGATTGCGCCGAAGAGCGCCGGCAATCGCATTCCGTAGTGGTGCTGCATCGAGATTTGATTGAAAATCCGCAAGTGCTACTGCGACGCTGAGTATTGTGCTTTGGTCTGTAAGGTGACGGCTACGCTCTACCCAATCTTGAAAATGCTCCTCAAAGAAAGGGCGCACAATTTCCAGTCCGACCGTCATACCGGCAAATGCCGTCCAAATCGCTTCGCCAAAAGCGTCAGCGAGGTTCGGGTCCTTTTCCATCGCAAGCATATAGGTCGTCAATGAGTCGGCAAATGACTGCGCGTCACTCATGCGCATTTGCATGAATCCCCTCACGAGACACTCCTGAGCCGTTCGCTCTGCCACTGGAATGCGTGCAAGCCGGTCACTCTCTGCGTCCAGCATCTTGGTTATGACCTCAAGTGATATGGTTTCACCGGTAGTGTCCTGCCAGTCGAAACTGTCTGCCAAATTCCCTTCAAGCTTGTTTGCCCAAATCTGTTTGCCCATTGGTTCGAACAATCGGCCTTCCAGCCGAAGGCGGTCACCACGGGAACGCAGCGCAATCTTCAGGGTGTAGTCGCCTGGATTGGCTTGTTCCTGCACGGCAACGACCAGCCAGCGCACCGCTGTCAATTTATCATCCAGATCGCCTGTCAAGCCTTCTGCCAGTTCCTGAACGTCGACGCGTTCGTCAGACGTTGTGACAGGCAATATCGAAAGATGTGAATAGCCGGATGAACGCGCGTGCACAGATTGAAGGGGCGGCCTGCCCAAAGTCGCCGTCTTTGTCCAGATTCGCAGGGGTCTGGCGATGTTTTTGAGCTCTTGCTGACCAGCATCGTCAAATGATGGGGTCAGGGTACCGTCAAGACTTGAATAGGCCGGGTCAGATATAGCTATGCCCCCGGGTTCGGCCCATCCTTCCAATCTTGCAGCGACATTGACCCCATCACCAAAAATATCATCTTCTTCGTGGACAACGTCACCAATATGGACGCCAATCCGCAATGCCAGCAATTCATGTCCTGAAACGCGGTCCTGAATTTGTATAGCGCAGTTTACTGCTTCCACGGCTGAACTAAATTCAACCAGCCAGCCATCACCCATAGATTTGACGATTTTGCCATGATGCCCGGCCACCGTTGGGCCAAATACTTCAGCGCGAAATGAGCGCAATGCCGCAAGCGCAAGGGTTTCGTTTTCTCCGACTAAGCGGGAATAGTCGGCGATGTCTACTGCAAGGATTGCGGCCAGTCGACGTTCCATATGCAACCTTGGAAACCAATGCTAGGACGGCATTATTGCACGTCGGGATTTGATCGAAAACCCCTGCAAACCAAGCGACGTTTTCGCCCTAAGATGCCAAACTTTGCGGAAGCAAATGATGACTGCTTCGGGCTCACTCCGGACATTCGTTCTTTGATCGTTGCCCCATGATGGTGCGCAGTGAATGCGCACCCTACGGGCGTTGTGGCGTGCCGTAGGGTGTGCGTTTATCGCGCACCGATCCTCAGGAAAACGTCCACTTGGCCCGTCTTGGCACCCGCACCGCCAGCATCGGTTTGAGCAGGGGGGAGCGGAAGCGGCGCAGGTCGAGCGCCTCGTGCACGCCTGTGGTGACTTCGCCGTTCAGGGTCGTTTCCACCGCCGAGCGGGAATAGAACGGCGCGTCGAGCATGTTCTGGACCTGTTTGGCCCGCGCCCCCGCATCGCCGCGTGTTTCGCGCTTGACGGCCCAGAGCGAGCGGCGGATGGGGGCCTTGGGCGGCAGCGGGATGTTGCGGGCAGTGCCGTCTGCGTCGAACTGGAAGCCCGCGGCGAGTTCGGAGCCGTCGAGGCGGGTGGCGTCGTAGAAGCAGGTTGCGCCCTCGCCTGTCGGGTAGCGGCCCCAGGTCCAGTAGGAAAAGTCTTCTTCCAGCGCGCGGGTGCCGAAATTGGCGTCGAAGTACCCTTCGCCCGACCATTGCCAGCCGGGGCGGTCGATATCGACCTCGATGCGGCTGCGCGGGGCGAAGGGGCGCCAGATGTGGCTGTCGTCCGGTGTGAGCGCGAGTTCGACATTTGTGAGCGCGGAGGGGATGACGCGGATCTGGCCGCGGAGGCGCGAGATGAGCGGTGGGGAGGACACCTCGTCGATGTCGATGATCAGCGTGTCGTCTTCCCAGCGCATCATCGACGGGCCGACCTCGAGCCGGGAGGCGGTCTGGCGCAGCGCTGATGCGCCCCGGTCCGTCATGGTGAACCGCCCGCCGCGCCCGTAGGTGGCGACGTTGATGCAGACGTGGTTTTGCGGGTTTCTGCGGCCTGACCAGCGGTACCAGGGCGAGAAGACGGAGCCGATGAAGCCGATCACCGACACCGCGCGGGTGCCGCAATCGCTCAGGCCGTCGACATACCACCATGCGTAGCCGTTGGGGCCAACCTCGATGTTGAAATTTGGTCGCTCAAGATCGCCTCTGCCGCGTGCCGGGCGGAGAGGGTCGCCATCGGCACGCCCGCCCCCGGATGTGTCCCGCCCCCGGCCAGGTAGAGGTTCGGGACCGCCGTGCGCGCGGTGGGGCGCTGGAGCGCTGCTGTCAGCCCGTGGGGTGTCTGGCCGTAAAGCGCGCCCAGTGTTGCCGGGAACATCCGCGCGAAGGCTTGGGGCGTCGTTATCGTTGTCGTATCCGGGGTCGGCGTGAACCTGATCCCGTGCTGCGCCATCTGGTGCGTGATCTGATGAAGCCATGGGGAGAGGTCCTCGGGTCTGGTGTCCGCCGTGGCGGGGGCATTGGTGATGATCTCGAAGCGTTCGAGCGGGGGCGGCGCGGTGCCCTGACCGCGGTCGAGGGCGCAGATGTAGAAGCTGGGGTGGTCGGGGATGCGGCCTGCCATGAGGTCGCGGAATTCGGCCTGCGCGTCGGCGGCGAAGACCACGTTGTGATGGGCAAGGTCGGGGCCGTGGGGAGTGGCCGCGAAGCTGAGCACGCGGGCGGAGAAGCTGCGTTTGGCGCGTGCCGTCTGGGGCGCGATGTGGGCCGTGCCTGCGCCAAGGGCACCGATGGCGAGCGCGCGGGGGTCGCCTGCGTGGACCAGCACGTCGCAGGGGATCCGGGTGCCATCCGCAAGCTGGACGGCCTGCGCCGTGCCGTTCCGGATGTCGATGCAATCCACGTGGGCATCTGTGATCGTGTCCACGCCGTTGGCGTCCAGCAGGCGGGCCAGCGCCTCGGTCAGCTTGTGCATGCCGCCCTGCACGACCCAGACGCCTTGCGCCTCGGCCTGCCAGATTAGGGACAGGAGGGCGGGGGCGTGGGTCGGGCTGCCGCCCACATAGGTGGCGTAGCGGCCAAAAAGCTGGCGGAGGCGGGGGTCGCGGAAGCTGCGCTTCAACAGGCCCTTGAGCGTTGAGAGCGGGGCCATCGCGGGGATGAGGTGCGGGTGTGTCAGCACGTGTTTGGCAAGCGCCGACAGCCGCGGTTCGGGCGCCTGCATCATCGGCGCGTCGAACGCGGCAAAGAGCTGGCGGGTGCGTTTCGTGAACGTCAGGAAGTCCTGCACCGCCGCAGTGCCGCCAAAGGCGCGCAGGGCGTCCAAATTGCTGTCTTCGTCTGAATAGAGACTGAGTGTGCTGCCGTCGGGCCAGAAGTGCCGCGCCAATTCGTGTTGCTTGATCAGCGTGACATGATCATCGAGCCGCGTGCCCAATTGCGCAAAGAGGTCGTCGAAGACGTGGCGCATGGTCAGCACGGTGGGCCCTGCATCTATGGGCCCTGCGGCCGAGGGGAGCGTGCGGATTTTGCCCCCCACCTGACCGTGCCGTTCCAGCAGCGTCACGCCATAGCCCGCTGCCCGCAGTCGGACGGCGCAGGCCAGGCCGGCGATGCCTGCGCCGATGATCACGGCGCGGTGCGGGGTGGGAGATATGACATGGACCATGCCGGGAATATTGACTCGTGACAGGGTATGTGTCCAGTATGGTTTACACTTTGGTGTCGCGCCAAAGTGACATGCACACCGAATGGGAGCGCCGCATATGGGCCTGAGCACACGGATCGAAGCGGCAATTGCCGAGGCTGTGGCCGCAGGGCAGGGGGCCGGACGGGCCACGCCGCCCAAGCTGGCCAGCGCGCTGCACTATGCAACGGCCCCCGGCGGTGCCCGCATCCGACCCACCATTCTGATGTCCGTCGCGATGGCCTGTGGCGACGACCGCCCGACCATCTCGAACGCGGCGGCCTCTGCGCTCGAGATGATTCACTGCGCATCCCTTGTCCATGATGATCTGCCCTGTTTTGACGATGCTGACATGCGGCGCGGCAAGCCGTCTGTGCACAAGGCCTATTCCGAACCCCTGGCGGTACTGGCGGGCGACAGCCTGATCGTGCTGGCCTTCGAGACGTTGGCACGGCAGTCGGGTCTGGCCCCTGACCGGGTGGCGCAGCTGATCATCACGCTGGCGCAGCGCACCGGCATGCCCGGTGGCATCTGTGCCGGGCAGGGATGGGAGAGCGAGGATCAGGTGGATCTGTCCGCCTACCACCAGGCCAAGACCGGGGCACTGTTCATTGCCGCAACCCAGATGGGGGCCATCGCGGCGGGGCAGGAGGCCGAACCGTGGTTCGAGTTGGGCGACCGCATCGGCGAGGCGTTCCAGGTGGCCGACGATTTGCGCGACGCCCTTTATGACGAGGCGACGCTGGGCAAGCCTGCGGGTCAGGATGATCTGCACGGGCGGCCCAATGCCGTCACCCAATTGGGTGTGCAGGGGGCGATTTCGCGCCTGAAGGATATTCTGGGCGGGGCCATCGCCTCGATCCCGTCATGCCCGGGTGAGGCGCAGCTGGCCGAGATGGTGCGGATGTATGCCGAGCGGTTGACGCCCGTCGTGTCGCCAAGCCGTGTGCCGGGTGAATGAGCGCCGAGGCGCATGATCTGCCCGCGTGGCGGGGCGGTTGGCTGAACCGGCTGGTGGCCAGGCCCGGCTTTCAAAGCTGGGCCAGCAAGTTTCCCCTGACACGGGCGCGGGCGCGCGCCGACGGCGCGGCGTTGTTCGATGTCGTGCAGGGCTTTGTCCAAAGCCAGGTGCTGATGGCGCTGGTCGAATTGGACCTGTTCCGCCGGTTGCGTGCGGGGCCGCAAAGCGCCGGGGCGTTGGGCCGCGCATGCGATGTGCCCGAAGATCGGATGCAGGTGCTGTTGCAGGCCGGGGCTGCGCTGGGGCTTTTGAAGCGCAAGCGCGACAGGTTCGCGCTGGCCCGCAAGGGCGCGGCGTGCATGGGCGTGCCGGGCCTTGAGGCGATGATCCGGCACCACAGGGCATTCTATGATGATCTGCGGGATCCCGTGGCCCTGTTGCGGGGTCCGGACGAGACACAGCTGAGCCGGTTCTGGCCCTATGTCTTTGGCGGTGACGTGGATGCGGGCGATGCCGCGATCTATTCCGACCTGATGGCGCAAAGCCAGCGGTTGGTGGCCGAGGATACGCTGCGCGCCGTGTCGTTGAAGGGTGTGCGGCATCTGCTGGATATCGGCGGTGGCACGGGCGCGTTTCTGGAAGCGGCGGGCCAGGCCAACCGCGCGATGCGGATGACCCTGTTTGATCTGCCGCCCGTGGTGCCTGATGCGCAGGCGCGGTTTGATGCGGCCGGCATGGCCGACCGGGTCACGATCGCGCCGGGATCGTTTCGGGACGATTTCCTGCCGGACGGCGCGGATGCGATTTCGCTGATCCGCGTCCTGTATGATCATTCGGACGATACGGTGCGGGACCTTCTGGCGAAAGTGCACGACGCCCTGCCGCCCGGTGGCCGCCTGATCGTGTCCGAGCCGATGGGCGGCGGGGCGCGGCCCGAGCGGTCGGGCGACGTGTATTTCGCATTCTACACCATGGCGATGCAGACGGGCCGCGCCCGGTCCGCGGCCGAGATCGGGGCGCTTCTGGCGCAAGCGGGCTTTGCCACTGTGCGCAGTCCGGCCCCGGCCCGCGCCTATGTCACGCGCGTGATGACGGCGGTGCGTCCAGATTGATTGACAGATAAGTGTCTAATCTAATTGACACATGAGACTGTCCAACTAGAATGACAGTAAGCGACAAAGTGCTGCCCTGAGTCTCTTTCATCGAATCTTGGGCAATCGCGGCAAATGAACATGGAGACGATCTTGGACACTTCCGCCGTCCTTCTCAAAGGTCCCAGGGATCTGGATGTGGATACGCTGGCGCTGACTGCGCCGGGGGCGGGTGACCTGGTTGTCGAGGTGACGCATTCGGGGATTTCGACCGGAACGGAGAAGCTGTTCTGGTCGGGCGAGATGCCCCCCTTTCCCGGCATGGGCTATCCGCTGGTGCCCGGCTACGAGGCCGCCGGAGAGGTGGTCGAGGCCGGGCCGCTGACGGGCTTCAAGCCGGGCGACCGCGTGTTCGTGCCCGGATCGAATTGCTTCGAAAATGCTTTTGGCCTGTTTGGCGGTGCCGCGAAGACGCTGGTGACCGACAGTGAACGTGTGACCCGCATCGATGCGGGTCTGGGGGCCGAAGGTGCGCTGTTGGCGCTGGCCGCCACCGCGCGCCATGCCATGGCCGGAATGAACAAGGCGGTGCCCGACCTGATCGTGGGCCACGGCGTTCTGGGGCGGCTGCTGGCCCGGTTGACGATCGCATCCGGTGCGCCCGCGCCAATGGTGTGGGAGATCGACCCCGCCCGCCGGACAGGCGCGCAGGGCTATGAGGTTCTGCACCCCGAAGATGATGAACGCCGCGATTACCGGTCGATCTATGACGCGTCGGGGCAGGGTGACCTGCTGAACGATCTGGTGGGCCGTATCGCCAAGG
This sequence comes from uncultured Tateyamaria sp., assembly GCF_947503465.1. Taxonomy (NCBI): domain Bacteria; kingdom Pseudomonadati; phylum Pseudomonadota; class Alphaproteobacteria; order Rhodobacterales; family Roseobacteraceae; genus Tateyamaria; species uncultured Tateyamaria sp. Next base: position 81,845 of record NZ_CANNDN010000006.1, read on the forward strand.
GCGGCGAGATTGTGCTGGCCGGGTTCTATTCGGCGCCGCTGAGTTTCGCCTTTCCGCCCGCCTTCATGAAGGAGGCGCGGTTCCGCGTGGCGGCCGAGTGGACCCGCGAGGATCTGGCCGCGACCCGCGCGCTGGTGGAATGCGGTGCGCTGCGGCTGGACGGATTGATCACACATACGCGCCCCGCCGCTGACGCGCGCGCGGCGTATGAACAGGCGTTCACCGATGGCGCCTGCCTGAAAATGATTTTGGATTGGGAGAACTGAACCATGAAAGACGAGGTTCCTAATCTGAAGGATTTCGATCAGCGCCTGAAGGACGAGGCCAACGAGGATCTGGCCGATGTGCTGCCGACCGAGGCCACGAAGAAGACGCAGATCATCGCGATCTATGGCAAGGGCGGGATCGGCAAGTCGTTCACCCTCGCCAACCTGAGCCACATGATGGCCGAGCAGGGCAAGCGCGTGCTGCTGATCGGCTGTGATCCGAAGTCGGACACCACCAGCCTGCTGTTTGGCGGCAAGGCGTGCCCCACCATCATCGAGACATCCACGAAGAAGAAGCTGGCCGGCGAAGAGGTTGCCATTGGCGACGTCTGTTTCAAGCGCGGCGGTGTGTTTGCAATGGAGCTGGGCGGGCCGGAAGTGGGTCGCGGCTGCGGTGGCCGGGGGATTATCCATGGCTTTGAACTCCTCGAAAAACTTGGCTTCCACGATTGGGATTTCGACTATGTCCTTCTGGATTTTCTCGGAGATGTGGTCTGTGGCGGTTTCGGCCTGCCCATCGCGCGGGACATGGCTCAGAAAGTGATTTTGGTCGCGTCGAACGATTTGCAGTCGCTGTACGTGGCCAACAACGTCTGTTCGGCGGTGGAATACTTCCGCAAGCTGGGTGGCAATGTGGGCGTGGCCGGGCTGGTCATCAACAAGGATGACGGGTCGGGCGAGGCGCAGGCCTTTGCCGAGGCGGTGGACATCCCCGTGCTGGCGAGCATTCCGCAGGATGATGACCTGCGCAAGAAATCCGCGAATTACCAGATCGTCGGCACCGATGCCTCGCAATGGGGCGCGTTGTTTTCTGAGTTGGGTGAGAACGTCGCCGTGGCCCCGCCCGTGCGCCCCGCGCCGCTGAGCCAGGACGGGTTGCTGGAGCTGTTCGACGGGTCCGAGACCGGGGCCGGTGTCACGCTGGAGCCTGCGACCGACATGGACATGCGCGGCAAGAACGCGGCGCCGAAGGAAAGCCTTGAGGTGATCTATGACGAGGCGTGAGCATGCGTGTTTCGGATCGCTGCTGCGATCCGACCGG
>NZ_CANNDN010000007.1 GCF_947503465.1 uncultured Tateyamaria sp.
ATCTGGTCATATGCCTGGAAATCACCGAAATACTTCGTGATCGCCGCCGTCAGCGTCGTCTTGCCGTGGTCAACGTGACCAATCGTGCCAATGTTAACGTGCGGCTTCGTACGTTCAAACTTTTCCTTTGCCATTGCAAAGCTCCTTCTTTGTATCGTGTCGCGGTGGGCAGATTGCCCACCCTACGGGGGTGGTAGGGTGGGCAATCTGCCCACCGCTGGAATTAAGCGTATTTCGCCTGGATCTCGTCGCTGATGTTCTGCGGCACGGGATCGTAGTGATCAAATTGCATGGTGAACTGGGCGCGGCCCGACGACATCGAACGCAGCGTGTTGATGTAGCCGAACATGTTGGCCAGCGGCACCATCGCGTCGATGGCGATGGCGTTGCCGCGGTTTTCCTGGCCCGACACCTGACCCCGACGCGATGTCAGGTCACCGATGATGCCACCGGTATATTCTTCAGGCGTGATGACCTCGACCTTCATGATCGGTTCCAAGAGCTTCGCGCCGGCCTTCTTCATGCCTTCGCGCATGCCCATGCGGGCTGCGATTTCAAAGGCCAGCACCGATGAGTCCACGTCGTGGAATTTGCCGTCGATCAGGGCCACCTTGAAGTCGATGACGGGGAAGCCCGCCAGCGGACCGCTGTCCATGACAGAGTTGATGCCCTTTTCCACGCCCGGGATGTATTCCTTGGGCACGGCACCGCCGACGATGCGGCTCTCGAACGAATAGCCTTCGCCCGGCTCTGTCGGCGAGATGATCATCTTCACTTCGGCGAACTGACCCGACCCACCCGACTGTTTCTTGTGGGTATAGGTGTGCTCGACCTCGTGACCGATGGTCTCGCGGTAGGCCACCTGCGGGGCGCCGATGTTGGCTTCGACCTTGAACTCGCGCTTCAGACGGTCCACCAGGATGTCGAGGTGGAGTTCGCCCATGCCCTTCATGATGGTCTGACCGGATTCCATGTCGGTTTCTACGCGGAAGGACGGGTCCTCGGCGGCCAGACGGGCCAGGCCCTGGCTCATCTTCTCCTGGTCGCCCTTGGTTTTGGGCTCGACCGCGATCTCGATGACCGGATCAGGGAAGTTCATCGTTTCCAGAACCACCGGGTCGTTCTTGTCGCACAGCGTGTCACCGGTTGTGGTGTTCTTCAGACCACCCAGCGCGATGATGTCGCCTGCGAACGCTTCGGTGATCTCGTCCCGGTCGTTCGAGTGCATCATCATCATCCGACCAACGCGCTCGTTATTGCCTTTGGTCGAGTTCAGCATCGAGTCACCCTTGGTCAGGGTGCCCGAATAGATGCGCACGAAGGTCAGCGAGCCCACGAAGGGGTCGTTCATGATTTTGAAGGCCAGGCCCGAAAACGCCATGTCATCATCCGCACGACGCGGGATGTTACGCTCTTCGTTTTCGTCGCCGGGTTTGAAGCCCATGTAATCCACAACGTCCAGCGGGCTGGGCAGATAGTCGATCACGGCGTTCAGCAGCGGCTGCACACCCTTGTTCTTGAAGGCCGAGCCGCCCAGAACCGGGACGAAGTCCAGCGCCAGCGTGCCCTTGCGCAGCAATTTGCGCAGGGTCGGCACGTCGGGCTCGTTGCCTTCAAGGTAGGCTTCCATCGCGTCGTCGTCTTGTTCGACGGCGGCCTCGATCATCTTCTCGCGCCATTCGGCGGCCATGTCGGCCAGATCGGCACGGATCGGGGCCTTGATCCAGGACGCGCCCAGATCCTCGCCCTGCCACAGCCACTCTTCCATGGTCACAAGGTCGATCAGACCTTCCAGCTCGGTCTCTGCACCGATCGGAATGCCGACGGGCACGGCGCGCGCACCGGTGCGGTCTTCGATCATGCGAACGCAGTTGAAGAAGTCGGCGCCGATCTTGTCCATCTTGTTGACGAACACCATGCGCGGCACCTTGTAGCGATCCGCCTGACGCCACACGGTTTCGGTCTGCGGCTCAACACCGGCGTTTGCGTCCAGAACACAGACAGCACCGTCCAGCACGGCCAGCGAACGTTCGACTTCGATGGTGAAGTCGACGTGGCCAGGCGTGTCGATGATGTTCAGGCGGTGCTTGGGGGTGTCCGCCGTCTGACCGTCCTCGGTGCGTTCCCAGAACGTGGTGGTCGCAGCCGATGTAATGGTGATCCCGCGTTCCTGCTCCTGCTCCATCCAGTCCATGGTGGCTGCACCATCGTGCACCTCACCGATGTTGTGGGACTTGCCTGTGTAGTACAGGATGCGTTCCGAACAGGTGGTCTTGCCGGCATCGATGTGAGCCATGATGCCAAAGTTGCGGTAGCGGTCGAGCGGATATTCGCGTGCCATGGGGCTGCTTCCTCAGGGTGTCTGGATTACCAACGGTAGTGGCTGAACGCTTTGTTGGCGTCGGCCATCTTGTGCGTGTCTTCGCGCTTCTTCACGGCAGTACCGCGCGACTGTACAGCGTCGAGCAGCTCACCGGCGAGGCGTTCTTCCATCGTGTTTTCGTTGCGGCCGCGGCTGGCTGTGATCAACCAGCGGATGGCCAGCGCTTCGCGGCGCTCGGGACGAACCTCAACAGGCACCTGGTAGGTGGCACCACCGACGCGGCGCGAACGCACTTCGACGGACGGTTTGATGTTGTCCAGCGCTTCGTGGAACACTTCCACGGGGGCGCGCTTGATCTTCGATTCAACCCGGTCGAACGCGTTGTAGACGATGCGCTCGGCGGTCGATTTCTTGCCATCGACCATCAGGTTGTTCATGAACTTGGTCAGAACCTTATCGCCATACTTGGCGTCGGGCAGGACTTCGCGTTTTTCGGCGGCGTGACGACGTGACATCTGCTGCTCTCCTTATTTGGGGCGCTTGGCGCCGTATTTCGAACGGCGTTGCTTACGATCTTTGACGCCCTGGGTGTCCAGAACGCCACGCAGGATGTGATACCGCACACCGGGAAGGTCTTTGACACGACCGCCGCGGATCAACACAACCGAGTGCTCTTGCAGGTTGTGGCTCTCGCCGGGGATGTAGCTGATGACCTCGAAGCCGTTGGTCAGGCGCACCTTGGCAACCTTCCGCATGGCCGAGTTCGGCTTTTTGGGTGTGGTGGTGTACACGCGTGTGCACACGCCGCGCTTCTGAGGGTTGCCCTCAAGGTGAAGCGACTTCGAGCGTTTAACTTTTGGCTGCCGCGGCTTGCGGATCAGCTGTTGGATCGTTGGCATTGCAGGTTCTTTCCCCGTCTCATCAACACATGTGTCATGCGGGTCCTACCCGCGGTTTCAATTCCATCGCTTGCTGTGCGTCCACAACAGCGCAAAAACCGCAATCGCTCCGGTGTGCGGGGCGACGCGGTGGGTTTCCAGAGGATCGGGCCAATGCGGGGCCGGATCGTGTCCACTTAAGTTTTGATTTCGGTGCCGGGGCGACCCCCTTGCCGAGATAGCGGGCGTATATGGCGAGTCTCTTAGGGTGTCAACAGGCCCTGCCCCATGAACGGAAGGCCTTTGCGGTATTTTCCCACACCCTCGTCCGCGCCCTTTCGCTGGACAGGTATGACAGATCGTCGTTACATCTAACACCAAGGCAAATTTGGAAGAAGAATGAAACGTTTAGCATTGGTTTTGGCCCTTGGCCTGATGATTTCCCACCTGCTTGCTGTCCTTCCGGCCCACGCACAGCGGTTGCCGGTCGAACGCAGCATGTTGAAAAACACGACGCAGCATGGTTTTGCCAAAGTCAAAGACAACACCCGTATGGGCAAGCGCGCCCAACGATTTGAAGTCCGCGCGGGCGATTGCGGCTGGGACACTGGCTGGAGCGACTGCGACAATGATCGTGAACGTTCCGAACTGACAGTCAAAAAAGACTGGCGTGCCGGCACGGACCAGTGGATTGCCTTCTCGATCTACCTGCCGCCCGACTTCAAGACGTCTTCGCGTGTTCGTACCACTGTCGGACAGGTCAAGATGCGTGGGGGGCCAACAGGTTTTGCCGGCGGTTTCCCGTCCGAGCCGGGCGTATTCCAGATGGAGATGCTGGGCGATCGCTACTTTTTGCGGGTGCATGTCCTGTCCGGACCTTTTGACAACGTTCGCAACGACATCAAGGACTACAACCTGGCCAGTATCCGCGAGTTGCGGGGCAAATGGACGGATTTCGTGGTGCGCCTGAACACAAAGTCTGCGCCCGGCATGCTGGAAGTTTATAAGAACGGCACGCGCGTGGCGGCGCACGCCTACAACCAGAATTACGCCCCAAAGAACTACTACTTCAAATACGGCATCTACCGATCATTCGTCAGCAGACATCGTGGACCGATGCCGACGCAGGTTGTGTATTTTGACGAGGTGCGCATGGGCCGCAGCTATGACAAGGTGGCGGTCGAGGCGCAGCGGCGCGCCGTCGACTGAACAACAACGAGGCGTACCAGCAATGCAAGTCATCGGGCTTTGCCGCTTTTCCTACCCCGCGATTGGCGGCTTCCAGGTCGGTCACGACACCATCGAAGAGCGGATGGACTATCTCTGGTCCCGGGACCGGTTGGAAGAACGGTTTCGGCTGCTTGAAACCATGGCCCTGCCCTGCCTTGCGGCGCAAACCGACGAGGATTTCGATCTGATCTTGCTGATCGGTGACCAGTTCCCCAAACAGCACGAAGACAGGTTGCGCGACCTGACCGCGCATCTGCCGCAGGTCCAGATCGTCAAAGAGCCGCCCAGGAACAGCCGCGAGGTCTGTAAAGACGTGTTGAATGCCGCGCGCAAGGACTTTGACGCGCCCTGCATCCAGTTCCGGCATGATGATGATGATGCCTGCGGCATCGACTTTGTCGAAAAGCTGCGCGAGGCGGCGCGCGATGCCCAATCCCTGTGCCGCAAGCACAGGACGGTCGCGTTTGACTGGAACCAGGGCTATGTGGCCGAGGTTAGGGCCGACGGGATCGCCGCCACCGAAATCTACCGCCCGTTCTATGTCTCGTCGCTGGGCATGCACATTGCCGGGGGCGTGGCGCTTACCATCCACAATTACATGCATGAACGCATTCCCCAGTTCATGCCCTGCGTGACCTATGCCGACAAACACATGTTTATCCGTACGCATAACGGATTTAACGACAGCCGCCAGAAGAAGGTCAAGCAATGGCCGGTTGAGCCACTGACACCCGCGCAGGAAAAGACATTCAAGTCCTGCTTTGGCGTCGATGCCGACCACATCAGATCGGTCTTCTCAGCGCCCTGACACCCGCCCTTCGCGGTAAAGGGTGAACAGGCCGGTCGCAACCACAATGGCGGCCCCTGTCAGGGTCAGCGACGACGGCCAGTCGCCAAACACCAGCCACCCCAGCACCAGCGCCCACACGAGGCCGGTGTAGCGGAACGGCGCGATAAAGCTGATTTCGCCCACGCGCATAACCTGCACGGAAAAGAAGTATCCGCCGATGATAAAGACCGAGGCGCCGCTGATCAGCAGTGCCATCCGCGTGTCGAGGGGCACCCATGTGGTCGTGGTCGATGCCACCCCGGCAAAGGCCATAACGGTCAGCGCCGCCACCAATGTGACGGTCATTGACGGCACATCCGGCGACAACCGCCGCGTTGCCAGGTCACGCACGGTGACACAGGCCACCGCGATCAACGCATAAACAGACCAAAGCGAAAACCCCTCGGGGCCGGGGCGGACGATAAGCAGCATTCCCATGAACCCGAGAAGGATGGCCGACATCCGACGCCACCCCAGCGGTTCGCGAAAAACCAGCGCGGCACCGACCGCGACCGTCAACGGCAGAACCTGCAGGATCGCCGTCACATTGGCGAGCGGCATGTTCAGCAAGGCCGTCATGAAGAAGTAGGCGGCCCCGACCTCGGCCAGCGACCTGAGGGCGATCAGGCCCCAGTCCCGGCGCGCAATACGAAAATGGATGCGGCCCAGCCACCGCGCCAACGCGACAATCAGGATCGACGACAGCACACCCCGGATCACCAGAAGCTGCATCAGGGGGACGGCGCCGCCGGTCAGCTTGATCAGCGTGTCGTTCAGCGTGAAGGATGCCATCGACGCCATCATCAATAGCGCGCCAAGAGTATTCGGGGACATGCGGGAAACCGGTCTTTGAGGGCTTGGCAGACGCTATCGTGGCACCGCCCTCATTGCCAGAGGGGCCGTGCATCTTTCCGCTTGACCTCAAGGGGGCTTGATATCCTACTCGTGGATCACGCAATCATACAGGCCCTGCATGACACAGCCCAATCCCCTGCCCCGGTTCATTGCCGCAAGTGGCATGACGAACCTGGCCGATGGCATTGCCGTGGTGGTGTGGGCCTGGATCGCCTCACTGCTCAGCCGCGATCCGCTGTTGATTGCGCTGATGCCCATCGCATTGCGCCTGCCCTGGTTCCTGTTTGCCTTGCCTGCGGGTGTCGTGACCGACCGGGTGGATCGCAAGCGGCTGATCCTTGGCATGGATGTGCTGCGCTGTGTGGCCTTCGCTGCGGCTGCGCTGTGTGTGTGGCGGGTGATGCCGCTTGATCCTGCGCCCGCAGACGGTACGGCGCATCCCACCCTGTTTCTGGCCTTGCTGATATGTGCGCTGATCGTTGGCACGGCAGAGGTGTTTCGCGACAACGCGGCGCAGACCATCCTTCCGGCGCTCGTGCCCCATGCGCAACTTGAACAGGCCAACGGGCGGCTTTGGAGCGTGGAACTGGTCGGTAATTCGCTTTTGGGTCCGGCCCTGGGCGCCTTCCTGATTGCCGCCGTCCTGTGGACGCCCTTTGCACTGAACGCGGCCATGTTTGCGCTCGCCGCCCTTCTGGTTCTGACCCTGCGCGGGCAGTTCAAGCCGGAACGCGCGACACAGACCGCGTGGCGGACCGACCTGGCGCAGGGTCTCGCCTTCTTGCGGGCGGCGCCGTTTCTGCAGGTGCTGGCCGTGATCACCGGGGTCTGGAACCTGCTGCACCAGATGGTGGTGATCGCTCTGGTGTTGCATGTGCAGGAAAACCTTGGGATCGGGGCGCAGGGCTATGGGTTGATCCTGGCCGCGGGCGCGATCGGCGGCATCGCGGGCGGGCTGGTGGCGGCGCGGGTTGTCGCGCGGATGGGGCAAAGCGGTGCGGCCAGGTGGATGACGCTCGCCTCTGCGCTGGCCTTTGCCATCATCCCCCTTGCGCCCAATGGCTACGTGCTGGCGCTGGTCCTTGCGATGTTCGAATTCACCGGGCTGATCTGGAACACCGTATCCGTATCCTACCGGCAGCGATCAATCCCCGATGCCCTGCTGGGCCGCGTGAACAGCATTTACCGGCTTCTGGCATGGGGCATGATGCCCATCGGCCTGCTGCTGTCCGGCCTGATCGTCAGCGGGTCCGAGACCTATGTTCCTCGCGACGTTGCCCTGACGTCGCCGTTCATCGTTGCCGCGGTTGGGGCCGCGCTGTTGACCCTATGTGCCTGGGGGCCGCTGGGCCGCGGGTTCAAGCCACTTGATCATGCAGATTGAGTTCGTACGGCAGGCAGTGGCACCGGCAGTTCGATCACAATGCGCGCCCCGCGTGCTGCGTCCCCGATCATCAGCCGTCCGCCATGGCTTTCGATCACACGTGCCGCGATTGGCAGGCCCAGCCCCGTGCCCGGCCCGGCCTGGGCCTGGCTGAACCGGCCGACCGCCAGCACGCGATCCTCGGGCGCAATGCCCACCCCGTTGTCCTGCACCACCAGCCGGACCAGCGATCCGACCCGCGCCAACGTCACCTCGATCCCGGACAGACCGGGTCCGCCATGCAGGACCGCATTGGTCAAGAGGTTCAATACCGCCTCTTGCAACATCACGGTGTCCCCGGGAATGGACAGGGCGCTTTCGGCAGCGACGAACGAGATATCGACGTGATCGTGCGGCACCGAGGATGTCGCACGGAAGCGATCAATTACCGCGCCGCACAAGTCGACCAGATCCACGTCGCCATGCTGATGGGGCGTGTCCGACCCCTTGGCGCGCTCGAAGGACAACATCTGATTGGTCAGATGCGTCGCCTGCCGCGCGGCGGCGACCAGTTCGGCACTGCGCGCCTTGGCGGCCTTTTGGCTTGGCGCGCTTTCCACGGCTTCGGCAAGGGCCAGCACCCCGGCAATGGGGTTGCGCAACTGGTGCGCCGCGTTCGAAATGAATTCGTCCTTCGAACTGATGCGGCGCGCGACCCGGTCCAGAAGGCCATTCAGGGTGGCAACGATGCCCAGCGCTTCGGCGGGGACGGGACGGCGAATGGGGGTCAGGTCGCTGGGTGTCCTGCTGGCAATGGCGTCTTCCAGGTCCATAAGCGGTTTCAACCCGAACCGCACCCCGAACCACACGATCAGGGCAACCGCCAGCAACAGCAACGCCATGACGGCCACGGTGCGCGACGCCACGGTCCGCACAAAGGACGCACGGACCGCCATGTCCTGCCACACCGAAATGGTGAACAGCCCGGTCACCCCGTCCAGGGTGGCACCGTCCTGAAAACGCAACACGCGCACATTGCGGCCCTGATAGGTCGCGTCGTAAAACAACGGCTCGGACAGGATCGGCGGCGTGTCCTGCGGCGGGGGCGGCGGGGTCGCGTATCCGGTGACAAATACGCCGTCCGGGGCATACACGTGATAAAACACCTCGCCCCCGGACGTGTCGCTGATCAGCCGCCGCGTGGGCGGGGTCAGCGCGTCACCGCCGGACATGGCGACGTCCCGCGACACGGCCAACGCCGCCGACAACAGCCCCCGGTCAAAGATGTCACCGGCCCGAACCGATGTATTGCGGAACTCCAGTACCGAAAACAGAACCGCAATCAGCAACAGGGGCGTCAGGATGATCAGGATCAGGCGCGCACGCAAAGAGCGGAACATCACAGGACGCTTTCGTCCAGCAGTTGGTAGCCAAGCCCGCGCTGCGCCTTGATGGCCAGGCCATGGGGCCTCAGCCGCGTCCGCAGCCGGGAGACGTAGACCTCGACCACCTTTTCATCAACATCGGCACCCACGCCATAGGCATAATCCAGCAGGCGCGCCTTTGGCACCAGTCGACCCTGCGCCGCCAGAAGGCACTCGAAAACCGACAATTCGCGGCGGGGCAATTCGATCGGTACCCAGCCATCAAGAAGCTGCCGCGCGTCGGGATCGAAATGCAGCCGCCCGATCCTTTGAACCTGGCGTTGGGGGACCGCGCGACGGCGGGCCAGCGCACGCACGCGCGCCTCCAGTTCGGCCATCTCGAAGGGCTTGATCAGGTAGTCATCAGCCCCGGCATCCAGACCCAGCACGCGGTCTTCGGTCTTGGCCCGCGCGGTCAACAGCACCACGGGCCGCTGGTCCCCCCGACCACGCAAATCCGACAGGATCTGCAACCCGTCGGTGCCGGGCAGGTTGATATCCAAAATGATCATGTCGGACATGTCACCCTTCAGAAACGCGGCTGCATCGCTTCCGTCATGCAGCACGTCAACGGCATGCCCGGCATCTACCAACCGATAGGCGATGCCTTTGGCCAGGCCGACATTGTCCTCAACAAGCGTGATGCGCATCGAATTTCCGCGTTCGAAAGTTTCGTGCAAGGTTCGCAGGTCAGCCTACCGACATCAACCGAGCGAGGACAGCCCGGTGATTCTGTATTGGCGGGCCTGCGAACGGGCCCCCTGCACATAAGGGAGGAACATATGTCCATCTTCAAAACCACACGTCGTGTGGCCTGCAGCCTTGTGGCTGCGGCAGCCGCGACATTCGCCGTTCAGGCCAACGCGGGCGGCCATGGTATCGATCTGGAAGGCAAGACCGTCGAATGGATCATCCCGTTCTCGGAAACCGGCGGGTCGGCCAAATGGGCCAACTTCTATGCACCGCTTCTGTCCGAAGCACTGCCCGGCCAACCCACCGTCGTCGTGAAATTCATGCCGGGTGCCGGCTCGACCAAGGGCGCGAACTTCTTCCAGGAACAGAAATACGAAGACAGTGAAGGCACATTGATCTTCGGGTCGTCCGGTTCGACACAGTTTCCATTCCTGCTGGGTGATCCCCGCGTGAAATACAATTACGCCGACTGGAATGTCGTTCTGGCCTCGGGTACGGGCGGCGTTGCCTATCTGCCACCTGAAATGGCCGCCAAGATGGATGGCCTCGACGCATCCGGCCTTCAGGGCGAGGATTTCATCTACGGCTCGCAAGGCGCCACACGCCTTGACCTCGTGCCGCTTCTGGCCTGGGAAATGCTGGGCCTTCAGGTCGAGCCCGTCTTTGGCATCAAGGGCCGTGGTGATGGCCGCCTGATGTTCGAACGCGGTGAGGCCAACATCGACTACCAGACCTCGTCCTCGTATCTGAAAGGCGTAACACCACTGGTCGAGGCGGGCACAGCCGTTCCGATGATGAGCTGGGGCGCGTTGGATGACGCAGGCAACATCGTGCGCGATCCGACCTTCCCCGACATGCCGACGTTCAAGGAAGTGTGCGAAGCGACCGCAGGCTGCGAAACCTCGGGCGAACAGTGGGACGCATGGAAAGCGTTCTTCATCGCGGGCTTCCCTGCGCAGAAGATGGTGTTCCTGCCCAATGGCGCGTCCGCAGATGCCATCGCGACCTATACGCAGGCCTTTGAAGCGATCAAGGCCCGCGCAGACTTTGCCGAGATTTCCTCGGGCCGTCTGGGCAAGTACCCGCAGATGACGGGCGCCGAAGCGGCCGCGGCCCTGACAAGCGGCACAGAAGTGCCCCAGGCCGCCAAGGACTTTGTCGTTGGCTGGCTGGAAGAACGGTATGGCGTCACGCTGAACTAGGCTTTGCTTTCGGAACATCCCGCCGCACGCGCGGGGTGTTTCATCAAGCAAAGTAGGGGCATCTCATGGACATTCTGGCAACCGCCCTGCCCGCCCTTGGCGATGCCTGGGCGCTGATCCTGCAACCGATTGTTCTGGGCTATCTGGTGCTGGGGGTTGTGATGGGCCTGTGCATCGGGGTCTTCCCCGGTCTGGGCGGCATCGCGGGCCTGTCGCTGCTCTTGCCCTTCATGTTCGGCATGGACCCGATCCTGGGCCTCGCGCTCATGGTCGGCATGGTGGCGGTCGTGCCGACCTCGGACACTTTCGCATCCGTGCTGATGGGCATCCCCGGATCATCCGCGTCGCAGGCCACCGTGCTGGACGGCTTTCCCATGGCCAAACGCGGCCAGGCGGCGCGTGCCCTTTCCGCCGCCTTCGCCTCGTCGCTGTTTGGCGGGCTGGTCGGGGCAAGTTTCCTGACCATCTTCATCCTGATCGCGCGGCCCATCGTGTTGGAATTCCGCACCCCGGAACTTTTGATGATCACGATCTTCGGTCTCTCCATGGTCGGCATCCTTGCCGGCCGCGTCGCGATCAAGGGGCTGGTCGCCGCAGGCCTCGGGATGCTGATCGGCACCATTGGCGAAGGGGCGTCATCCGGCGATCTGCGCATGTCGTCCTACGACTACCCCTACCTCACCGACGGGCTGAAGCTGGTGATCGTGGGCCTCGGCATCTTCGCCATCCCCGAGATCATCTCGCTGCTGCGTCAGGACCGCGCCATCGCCAAGGAACAATCGCTGGGCGGCGGCTGGCTTGATGGGGTCAAGGACTGGTTCGCCAATGTCTGGCTTTCGGTCCGCTGTTCGATCATCGGGGTCGTTGTGGGCGTGATCCCCGGCCTTGGCGGATCGGTCGTGGACTGGATCGCATATGGTCACGCAGTGCAAACAACCAGGGACAAGTCAAACTTCGGCAAGGGCGAAGTGCGCGGCGTGATCGGTCCGGAAAGTTCGAACAATGCCAAGGAGGGCGGCGGGCTGGTCCCCACCCTTCTGTTCGGCATCCCCGGCTCCGGCTCCATGGCGATCTTCATCGGGGCCATCGCGCTGCTTGGCTCCGGCCAGATCGAAGTCGGCCCCGCGATGCTCAAGAACAACCTCGACATCACTTATTCCATCGTCTGGTTGCTGGCGCTGGCGAACGTCGTGGGCACAATCATCTGCATCGCAGCCTCAGGCGGCATCGCCAAGCTCACCACCATCCGTTTTGCGCTGCTGGCCCCGTTCCTGTTCATGATCATCAGCTTTGCCGCCTTCCAATCCGGTCAGAACCTGATGGACCTCGTCGCCCTCTTTGCCATCGGCTTCTTGGGCATCCTGATGCGCCGCTTCGACTGGTCGCGGCCCGCGTTCCTGATCGGCTTTGTCCTGTCCAACCCGGCGGAAACCTACGCCAACCAGGCGCTTCAAATCGCGCAATCCCGGTTCCGCAAGGGGATGGAGGACGGGTTGGACTATATCTTTTCCCCCATCGTTATCGTGTTGATCATCATCACGGTCCTGTCGGTTGTGGTGGGCTTGCGCCAGTCCAAGAACATCATGGCCGAAGGCGATGTACAGTCAGGGTCGAAGCGCGCGCCGTTGGTGTTTCTGATCGCCGTTACCGCCTACATCGCCTACGCCTTCTATGACGCTGCCTCGATCCCGTCGTTCAGCCGCGACCGCACCTTCCCGATGTTCGTGGCGGGCGTGTGCCTTGTGGGCTGCGTGATCCTGATCATCCGCATGATGCTTAGGCCCGAGACCGACACGATCTTTGCCGACCGCGAGCGGCAAGGCGACGATGCCGACGCCACGCACGGGCTCTGGCCCACACTCGCGTGGTTCGCCGCACTGCTGATCCTCACTTCGCTGCTGGGGTTCATCCTTGCGCTCGGCTTGTTCCTGTTCGCCTTCCTCAGGATGCGGGCACAGCTTGGCACCGTTGTGGCCGGGGTCTACACCGCTGTGGGCATCGCCTTCATGTGCACCATGGCGGGACTGTTGAATCGGGACTTTCCACCCGGTCTTTTGCAGGACTATGTCGATCTGCCGTGGCCTTTGACATGACGCAAACAGCCATTCCATTCCTGTTCATGCGTGGCGGCACCTCGCGCGGGCCATACCTGAACCGCGCCGACCTGCCCGAGGATCTCGACACCCTGGCCGAGGTGCTGATCGCCATGGTCGGCTCGGGCCACCCGCTCAATATCGACGGCATTGGCGGCGGGGCTGCGGTGACAACCAAGGTGGCGATGCTGTCCGCCTCGGACGATGATTGGGCCGACGTGGATTACTTCTTTGCACAGGTCAGCGTCGAGGACCGTCTCGTGGATTTCAGGCCGACCTGCGGTAACATCCTGTCCGGCGTCGGACCTGCCGCAATCGAGATGGGGCTGGTGGCCGCCCGGACCGACGAAACCCCGGTCAATATCCACGCGGTCAATACCGGCGCCCGGGTTGCGGCCGTTGTGAAAACGCCGGGCGGAACCGTCAGCTACGAGGGCGACGCCCAGATCGACGGCGTCCCCGGCACCGCCGCCCCGGTGGCGCTGACGTTCATGGACACCGTGGGTGGGGTCACAGGCGCCTTCCTGCCGACCGGCAACCTGACCGACACAATCGACGGCATCCCGGTTACATGCATGGACGTTGCCATGCCCATGGTCATCGCCAGGGCCACCAGTTTTGGCCTGACCGGCTATGAAAGCGCGGCCGAGCTGGACGAAAACGCAGATTTCTTTGCACGGATGGAAGCAGTGCGGATCAAGGCGGGCGCGTTGATGGGCATGGGGGACGTGTCGCAATCGGTCACACCGAAATTCGGGCTGCTCGCACCGGCCCGCGCGGGCGGAACCGTCGCCGCACGCTATTTCATGCCGTGGAAAACCCATCCGACCATGGCCGTGACGGGTGCCCAATGCCTGGCGTCCTGCGTCCTGACACCCGGCACAGTGGCCGACGCGCCGGTACCAAACGAAAACCCGGCGCGGATCACCCTGGAACATGCGTCGGGTCGGATCGACGTGCTTGTCGATTATGACCAAACCGAAGCAGGAACAGCGATCAAGGCTGCCGGGCTGGTGCGCACCGCGCGCAAACTGGCCGCCGGACACGTCTTTGTGCCCGCGTCGGTATGGGCGGGGAATTGACGATCTGATTATTTTGTATACCATGGTATACATTCATCAGGAGACGAAACATGGCAGATACGTTCGAAGATTGTGTTCTGGCGGCGCGGGCTGAACTGTCCATCGCGCGGCAACTGTTGCAGGACGAGATTTCCAGCTACCCCAGCCCCATTGCCGGATGTGACGCACAGTTCAACCACCTACTGGCTGAACGACAGAAGGTGCTGGCGGCGATCCGGTCACTGGATGAGTTCGTGTTCGTGCCCACGCCCCGCTCGCCTACGCCACACGCAGGTGTCGAAAGTAGATGAAGGTTCACATCCTCGATGACTGGTTCGACACGTTGCGCGGCCTGCCGTGTTTCGCAAAACTGGACGCCCATGAGGTCACGGTCTGGACCGACCACGCACCCGACCCGGCGGCATTGGCGGCGCGCGTGCAAGAGGCTGACGCTCTCGTCCTCTTCCGCGAGCGCACCCGGATCACAGCTGACCTGCTCGACCGGCTGCCCCATCTCAAGCTGATCTCGCAACGCAGCGTCTATCCCCATATCGATGTAGACGCCTGCACGCGCACCGGCGTCCTGCTGTGTTCGAACATGCATTCGGGCACACCATCCTATGCGGCTGCGGAACATACGCTGGCCCTGATCCTTGCCAGCTACCGCCAAATCCCCGATCAGGTCGCATCCATCCGTGCAGGGCAATGGCAGTCCGGTGTGGGACGTACGCTTCGGGGCCGCACGCTTGGTCTTTACGGGTACGGGCGCATTGCACAGGCCGTGGCCGGTTATGCCAGGGCCCTGGGCATGACCGTGCAATGGTGGGCGTCAGACGATGGGCGCGCACGCGCCGCTGCGAATGGCGAACAGGTCGCGGCCTCCAGGCACAGCTTTTTTGCGACCTCCGATATCGTCAGCGTGCACGTCCGCCTCAAACCCGCCACGCGCGGCATCATCACCGCTGACGATTTGGCCGCCATGGCCCCGCGCAGCCTGTTTGTGAACACATCGCGATCCGGCCTTGTCGAAACCGGCGCATTGGAAACAGAGGTTGCGCAAAACCGCATCTTCGCCGCCATCGACGTGTTCGACACCGAACCGCTGACAGACCCGGCGCACCCCCTGCTTACCGCTCGGAACGTCTTGCCCACACCGCATCTCGGGTACGTCACGGAAGACGAATTCGATTTGCAATTTTCGGACATCTTCGACCAGATCAACGCCTATGCCGATGGTGCCCCGATCCACATGATCAACCCGGAAACCTGGACCACCCCATGACCAAAATCATCATCGCAGGCTCTGGCAACGCGGCCCTGTGCGCAGGCATCGCAGCGCTCGAAAAAGGGGCCGAGGTCCTGATGCTGGAAAAAGCCGATGCGGCCCTTGCCGGCGGCAACACCAAGTACACCGCCGGTGCGATGCGCTTTGCCTATGCCTCCGGTGCCGACCTGATGCCGCTTTTGCGCGATCCGCATGATCCGCGCCTGCCACACACGGATTTCGGCACCTACACAACGGAAAAATTCGGCGCCGATCT
This sequence comes from uncultured Tateyamaria sp., assembly GCF_947503465.1. NCBI lineage: Bacteria > Pseudomonadati > Pseudomonadota > Alphaproteobacteria > Rhodobacterales > Roseobacteraceae > Tateyamaria > uncultured Tateyamaria sp. Next base: position 15,493 of record NZ_CANNDN010000007.1, read on the forward strand.
GCTGGGGTTCAACGATGGCCGCCCCCTCAGCCCGGAACAGGAGGCGCTGATTGATCAAAGCTATGAAACTTTGAAATGGCTGGGCAGCCACGATGTGAAGTTCGAGCCGATCTACGCGCGGCAAAGCTTTGAAAAGGATGGCAAGCACGTGTTCTGGGGAGGTCTGACACTCGCCGCAGAGAATGAAGGCGTCGGCCTTTTTGACCAGGAACTGACGGCGTTCCTCCGGCTGGGGGGCGCACTCCGCTACGATACCGCCGTTGTTGATCTGATCGCGGAGTCCGGGCGCGTCACCGGCGTGGTCACCGACAGCGGCGAACATATCGGTGCGGATGCGGTCATTCTGGCCTGCGGCGGGTTCGAAGCCAATCCTGACCTGCGCCAGCAGCATATTGGGCCGGATTGGGACAAGGCCAAGGTGCGCGGTACGCCGCACAACACCGGCGACGGCCTGGTGATGGCGCAGCGGTTGGGCGCACGGACATACGGGCTTTTTGGTGGCTGCCATGCAACGCCCATGGACCTGCACATGGCAGAGTACGGCAACCTCGACCTGCCGCCGGGCGAGCGCAAGAATTACCGCAAGATATGCTACTTTCTGGGCGTGATGCTGAATGCGGACGGTCACCGGTTTGTCGATGAAGGCATCAACTTCCGCAACTATACCTATGCGCAGTTCGGTGCCGCGATCATGGAACAACCCGGGCATTTCGCGTGGCAGATCTTTGACGCCAAGGTCTTTGACCTGCTCTATGGCGAATACCATTTCCACGACGCGCATTATGTCGAAGCGGACACGCTGGATGCGTTGATCCCAATGCTTGACGGGGTGGACCACGCCCAGGCCGCGCGCACCCTGGCAGACTACAACGCCGCCGTGGACACTGCCGTTGCGTTCGATCCCACCGTTCTGGACGGCAAGGGGACCCAAGGCCTTGCACTGGCGAAATCGAACTGGGCGCAAGTGCTGGACCAGGGCCCGTTTCGCGCCTACCCGGTCACGGGCGGGATCACCTTTACCTATGGCGGGCTCAAGGTGGACAACACCGGCGCCGTCCTCGATGACAGCGACGCCCCCATTTCGGGGCTTTACGCCTGCGGCGAACTGGTGGGGGGCGTGTTCTTCAATGGCTATCCGGGCGGGTCGGGCCTTACGTCCGGCGCGGTCTTCGGGCGTCGCGCCGGGTCCGGGGCAGCCTCTTAAGCCAGGCGCGCCACCGACCCGCGCACCAGGATCTGAGCAGGCAACAATTGGCTGTGCAAGGGCACGTCGCGCTCCAGGAACTCCACAATCTGCGCCGCAACCGCTTCGCCCATCCCGTTGGCAGGCAGATCGATCGTGGTCAGGGGCGGCACCACTTCGGTGGCCCAGTCCAGATTGTCGAACCCCATCACCGACATGTCGTCGGGGATGCGCTGTCCGGCCTCGGCCAATGCAAAATAGGCGCCCAGCGCCAACACGTCAGAGGAACACAGGCACGCGGTAAAGTCGCCGCCAGCGCGCAACATCCGCGCCACGCAGTCCTTGCCACCCGCAATGCTGACGGGGGCCTCGAAAAAGGCCAGCGTATCAAAGGCGTCACGCATGGCCTCGGCGCCCGCACGCCGCGCGCGTGTCCGGTCACTTTCGGTCAGGGGGCCATGAACCACCGCGACGCGGCGGTGACCACAGTCCCGCAGATGGCGCAACGCGTCGGCGGCAAGACCGGCATTGTCATACCCGATGGTGGGCGTCGCACTGTCCTGCGCCCACACGGACGTATAGACAAACGGCACCTGCCGCCGGCTCAGCAGGTCCAACAGGCTTTGCGCATGCACCATGCCGCTCAGCACAAACGCGTCGGCCCCCATCCCCAGCAACTTGCGCGCCGCAGCAAGCTCGCTGTCTTCGTCTGCATTCGAAATGGCGATGATCAGGGAATAGCCGTGCGCGCCCAGCGTCCGCTCGATCGCGGCGATAAACTTGGCAAAGACCGAATGCTCGATTGTGGGGATGATGGCGGCCACGGCCTTGCTGCGGCGTGTGGACAGGGCACGCGCCGCCGGATTGGGCAGATAGTCAAGCCGCGCACAGGCATCCAGCACCCGCTGCCGGGTCTTGTCACTGACCCGCGCATCCCCGTTCACCACGCGCGAGATGGTCGCGGTGGACAAGCCTGTTTCCCGTGCGACATCGCGGATACTGACGCCAATCCTGTTCACAAACAGCCCCCTGTCCCGACCGCGCCCTTGACCCAGGCGATTCGCGGGTGTTCAAATGTAACCGGTTACACAGCGCACCCGTCAAATGACGCGTGAACCACACAGGGATGATGCCACGTGCTGCAAAGAAGCGACAGCTTGCCGTCTCAGCGTGTGCGGTATCAGGGTCTCAAGACTGCGACGACCCTGCGCCGCGACATCCGCTATGGGGACATGGCACATGTCCGGGTGCGCGCCGGCACGATCCTGTCACTGACCAATGTGGACGGCGGGGGCGATGTCTGGCTGACAACCCTGACCGACACCGACAGGCAGTTTGACGTGACGGCCTTGGACGGGGCGGACAAGGGTGGGGAACGCCTGCCCTCATCCGGGTTCGACGCAGGTCCGTTGCAGGCGCTGGCGCGCGCGCGCGACACCGACCTGGCATCAGGGCGCGGCCTGCGCATCTTCGGCGCGGTGGATCATCCCGGCGACATGCATGTGGCCAAGGTGACCCGGGACGCTGACCTGTTCTGCATCCTGCCGGTGACCGACGGTTATCTGGGCCGCGGTGGCGGTGGTCGCGTGGGGCTGGCGATCCAGCCGCCCGCAGGTGCCGCGGACACCGCCCCCCTGCCCGACCCGCTGGGCAAGGTGGTGGACGAATGGCGGATCAGCCGCGGCACCGCGCGGGCCTACACGCTCAAGAAGGGCCAGTTTGTCCAGGTGCTCGATGTCGAGGGTCAGCAATGCTCGGACTTCATGGCAATGCGTGCCGATGCACTGGACCGGGGCGTCGAACGCTATATCGACAGCGCCGTGTCCCGCACGATGGCGCGGGGCGCTTACCCGCTGCCGGGCCTGCACGATAAATTCTTTGATCAAGACATGATGCCGCTTTTGTCGGTCCGGCAGGACACGGTGGGACGGCACGACACCTTTGCGCTGGCCTGCACCGCGCGCGGCTACGAAGAACGCGGTTTTCCGGGGCATATCAATTGCTCGGACAACATCAGCGACGCGTTCGAACCCTATGGCATCGGCACGCGCCGCGCCTGGCCTGCAATCAACTTCTTCTTCAACTCGTGGATCGACTGGCAGGATCACCACATCGGCGCGGACGAGGCATGGTCGCGTCCCGGTGACTATGTGGCGATGCAGGCGCTGACCGATCTGGTCTGCGTATCCACGGCCTGCCCGGATGATATCGATCCGATCAACGGTTGGAACCCGACGGACGTGCATGTCCGTATCTACGAAGCCGACAGCCGCATCCAACATGCCGTGGCGTGGCGATCAAACCCCGAGGATGCAGCGCAGATGACGATCCATTCCGCATTCCAGCCGCGGACTTCGAAGCTGACCAGCAATTACCAGGTGGCGCGCCATCTCTGGATGCCCACGCAGTACGACGCCACCGGGTCCATCGCGGAATATTGGGCGTGCAAGGGCGCGGCCACGCTGCAGGACATGTCGGGCCTGAAAAAATTCGACATCGTCGGCCCCGATGCCGAGGAACTGCTGCAACTCTGCCTCAGTCGCAACGTGGCAAAACTGTCGGTGCATCGCGGTCTGTATGCCCTGCTGTGCGATCAGCGCGGGTCGGTGCTGGATGACGGCACGCTCTTCCGGCTGGAAGACACGGCGTTCCGCTGGTGCTGCGGATCGGACAATTCCGCCCTGCACCTGCGCGAACAGGCCACGGCCCGAGGGTTGAATGCACGCATCATGTCGCATGGCGCCAAGATGCAGAACCTGGCGCTGCAAGGGCCCAGATCCCGGGATATCCTGCGTCAGATCGTGTTTACCCAGCCCACGCGCCCGGCGCTCGACAACCTGAAATGGTTCGGCTTCACCATTGCGCGGTTGCACGACCGCGACGGGCCGATGTTCATGCTGTGCCGCACCGGATTCACCGGCGAACTGGGGTACGAACTCTTTTGCGACAGCGCGGATGCCATTGCGATCTGGGACGCTTTGATCGAGGTGGGAACGCCCATGGGGCTGGTGCCAATGGGCAGCGATGCCCTTGACATGCTGCGGATCGAGGCGGGTTTGATGGTCGCCGGGGCCGAATTCGGACCGGATGCGGACGCGTTTGAATCAGGCCTTGGATTTGCCGTCGATCTGAAAAAACCCGACTTCATCGGGCGCAGCGCGCTGGAACGCAATGCCGCCGCGCCGCGCCGCACGCTGGTCGGGCTGCATATGGCCGGAAACGAGGCGCCCGCGCACGGTGACGGCATCTTTGTCGGGCGCGAACAGGTCGGCATCATTACCAGCGCCTGCCATTCGCCGGCCTTGGGTCATGCCATCGGCATGGGCCGGATCGCCATCGAAAATGCCACCCCCGGCGCTGAACTGGAAGTGGGCAAGCTTGACGGCCACATGAAGCGCCTTGGCGCCGTTCTGGTCGACCTTCCCTTCCTGGACCCCAAACGAGAGAAGGCACGCGCGTGACCGAAAACACCAAAGAAGGGGTGGTCGTCACCCGCAACGTCTGGAAAATCTTTGGCAGCCGCGCCGACGAAGCGATGGCGGCCGTGCGCCGGGACAACCTGACCAAGGCCGAAGTACTGGAGGAATTCGGCGCCGTGGTCGGGGTCAAGGATGTGTCGATCTCCGTCGGTGAGGGTGAGATTTTCTGCATCATGGGCCTGTCGGGGTCGGGCAAGTCCACGCTGGTGCGCCACATCAACCGGCTGATCGAACCCACTGGGGGCGAAATCCTGATCAACGGCGTCGACGTGAACGGGCTGAACGCCGAAGACCTGCGGATGCTGCGGGCGGACAAGATCGGGATGGTGTTCCAGAACATGGCCCTGTTGCCGCATCGCACGGTGCGGGACAACGTTGCCCTGTCGCTGGAACTGCGCAACATCGATGCCTACACCCGCGCGCAGGTGGCGGACCGGGTGATCGAACTGGTCAGCCTGCAGGGCTATGGCGACAGAAAGCCCAGCGAATTGTCCGGCGGCATGCAGCAGCGCGTGGGCCTCGCGCGGGCAATGGCTGCGGATCCTGACATTCTTCTGATGGACGAACCGTTCTCGGCCCTCGATCCGCTGATCCGGCGCGGCCTGCAGGACGAATTCCTTGAACTGTCCAAGACGATGAAAAAGACCACGCTGTTCATCACCCACGATCTGGACGAAGCGATCCGCATGGGCAGCCGCATTGCCATCATGAAGGATGGCGAAATCGTGCAGACCGGCACACCCGAGGACATCGTCACCAACCCGGCGGACGCCTATGTGGCCGACTTCGTGGCCGGGATATCCAAGCTGAAGCTGCTTTATGCCCACACGGTGATGGAGCCGATAGAGGCATACGAGGCGCGCAAAGGCCCCATCCCGCAGGCCGACGCGCCCGTGGCGCAACCCGATGACGACCTCGACAAGCTGATCGCACTCAGTATCGACCAGGACCATCCCGTCCTGATCAAGGATGACGGCAATGTCGTGGGTGTCGTGTCCAAGGATGCAATCCTGCATGGCGTACAGGGGGAAGCATAAGATGACCGATACCACACCCGACCAGATGGGCAGCGCGCCGACCGCGGCCGCAACAGATGAAACCAAACCCTTTGCCGATTTCGCCGACAAGTCCGGTGGCTATTTTGCGCACACCTTTCTGGCGATCCAGAAGGCAAACCTGCCAGGCACGCACATCAACTGGATGGCCGCCATTGCCGGGTTCCCATGGGCCGCGATCCGGGCCAACAAACTGCTGTTCTGGATCGGCTTCCTGATCGATCTGGTGGCGGCCGTATACCTCATGCAGGTATGGAAATTCTCGCGCGCGGCCGATCAGGCCGTCGTGGATGGCAAGGACTTTCTGGTGACACGGTATGAAGACTGGACCGTGTCCAGCCTCTGGGCGGCGCTGATCATCTTTGTCCTCGGGCGCATCCTTTATGGGTGGCTCGCGGATCGCATCTATTTCCGGCAATACAACACATGGCGGGTGGATCACTCCAAACCGTCCGGCCGGGACCTCAGGCGGCTGGTCTGGGCCACCGTCATCGTGGCGATGATCGCGCCGCTGATGCTGTACCGCGCCGCGCAATTCCCGCCCGAAGAACGGACCTGCATCAAACAGGCCCGGGCCATCGCGGATGGCGAAGAGGTCGGGTTCAAGGACCGCTTCGACTGTCTGATCATCGGGGAATTCCCGACCGTGGTCTGGCTCGACCGCCGGGACGAGGTGACATATCCACGCGACGATGACGGCAACCGCTTTGTCCGGCGCGAGGCACCGCGCGAAGGGCTGCCACCGGTCAACCTGAACAAGTACACCGCCCAGCTGATCGACGACGGGATCGGGTACCTCACGGCCTTCTACGGCTTTTTCTTCGACGGGATCACGGCGTTCCTGCGGTCCATGCTGTCCGCCATCACGGCGGTGTTCGTGGGCACACCCTGGATCATCGCCATGGGGGCAATCCTTGCGATCAGCTACGCGATGGCAGGCACCCGCATAACCATATTCGTGGCGGCCTCACTGGCCTATCTCGCACTTTTCGGCTTCTGGCAAACGGCGATGGACACCATGAGCCTCGTTGTCGCGGCGTCCATCATTTGCGTGGTCTTCGGGCTGCCGCTGGGCATCTGGGTCGGCAAATCCAAACGCGGTCAGGCGATCATCACGCCGATCCTCGACATCATGCAGACGATCCCCTCCTTCGTGTACCTGCTGCCTGCGGTGGCCTTCTTCTCGATCGGCAAGCCACCGGGCATCCTGGCCACTGTCATCTTTGCAATGCCACCCATGGTGCGGCTGACGGCGCTGGGGATCCGGCACGTGCCGGAAAACACCAAGGAGGCGGCCCTCGCCTTTGGCGCCAATCCACGGCAGCTGCTGACCAAGGTCGAACTGCCCCAGGCGCTGCCCTCGATCATGGCCGGGGTCAACCAGGTGGTGATGATGGCGCTGTCGATGGTCGTGGTTGCGGCGCTAATCGGCGCCGGTGGCATGGGCTTTATCGTGACCGAGGCGCTGGCCAACACGCGCACGGGCGCTGGCATTCTGGCAGGCATCGGCATCGCGCTTCTGGCGATGATGATCGATCGGGTCGTCCAGAAAACCAACACAATGAAACACTGATCCAAAAATGAGTTCAAAAAGGGAGACACAAATGAAACTCATGACAACCCTCACGGCGGCCGGGGCGCTTTCCATCGCCGCAATGGGCGCATCGGCACAGGAAAAGGTGGCGATCTCGGACCTGAACTGGACCGGCGCAAAGGCCATCGCACATGTGATCAAAACCGTGATCGAAGGGCCGCTGGGCTCCGAAGCGGAAATCATCGAAGGTCTGTCGGACCAGGCGATCATCGCCACCGGCATGGACAAGGGCGACGGCTCCGCCGACGTCTGGACCGACATGTGGATGCCGAACCAGCAGGGCCCGTGGGACCGCTTTATCGAGGACGCGGGCACCGTGGCCCACAACCAGCCCTATGCCGGCACGCAGCAGATGTATGTGCCCAGCTACATGGCCGACAAGATCAAGTCCTTCGAGGATCTGAAGGATCCGGCGATTGCCGCCATGTTCGACAAGGACGGCAACGGCAAGGGTGAATACTGGGCCGGGGACGCGTCGTGGAAATCCACGAAGATCTGGCAGGTCAAGATGAAATCCTATGGCCTGACCGAGCTGTGGGAGCCAGAGATCATCTCGGACGCCACGTTCAAGGCCCAGCTGAAATCGTCCTACGGCAACCAGAAACCGATCCTGTTTTACTACTGGACACCGGAATGGATCCACGCCGCCTATGACATCTCGCCCCTGGCCGAGCCCGAGCACACCGAAGGTTGCATGAACCTGCAACTGGATGGCGAAGACTGGCTGGAAGTCTCTGAGGCTGGCTGCAAGACCCCGGACGCGTCGATCTTCGTCAGCTACTCCAAGTCGCTGGAAGAGCGGAATCCGCCTGCGGCCAAGTTCCTGAGCCAGATCCAACTGGACCCCGCTGTCGTGAACGGCTGGATCCTGGCCATCGGCCGGGACGAGATGGACCCCCAGGACGTGGCCGAACAGTGGGTGGCCGAGAACATGGATATCGTGAACGGCTGGATCAACTAAGCCGCTTTATTGTCAACGAAGGCCGGCGCGAGGGGTACCCCGCGCCGGCTTTTTTGGGTTCTGAAGGTCAGTCTTGAAAATGCGGGCGTGCGCAGGACACGCAATTTGCAGAATATGCGCTGTCGTGTCGACAGCAGGCTTTCAAACGAAGTGCGGCGAATTAGGGTTTTGAGCCCATTTCTACCAATGCTGCAAGGTCAACAAATGGCCGCTTTCTGGTAGTAACTTCATGCGAAATTACGGTCTCGCATCGCCAACTCGCGATAAAGCGCCGGTGGTGACACGCCGATCTGTTCCGCGACCCTGATCCACTCGCCCTTCTCCGGCTCTCCGTGAAGGTCCAGCCATGCGTCTAGCCTGTCGGAGACGCGGCGCAGGCGCAGTATCTCGATGCGCGCGCGCTGTGCCTGGACCTCTCGGGCATGGGTTTCGACAAGGCTCAGAGCCGCGCTCGGTTCATTCCGCAACGCAATCAGAAAATCTTTGCGTGATGCGACTGCCACTTCGGCTGGCGTCCGTGCAACGGCGTAACAGTGATAGGTCTCTGCGAACAGGGACGCCTCGGCCAAGGCATCGCCTGCCTTGGCGATATGTAAGGTCAGTGAGGTTCCGTCTTTCATCGGGCGTTCCAGCGCGACCGCGCCTTTGCGCACCAGATACATGCGGCTGACCCGATCCTCCCGCCGGAACAGGGTCTCTCCTTGCTCAAGGGCACGCTGAGGCGCGTTGTCAAATATGCATTGCCAGCCTGACATGATAGAAATCATACGCGCTTTCAGGCGCATCCGGTAGGGTTTGATGGAGACCCCAGCGAGGAATGAGAATGCGATTAAAGGTGATCTTGTCCGCAACGGCCATTTTGGGCGGCGCAGCCATTGCATTGGCGCAGACAGTACACTCGGATCATGGTGAGGCGATGGATCACGCGGCACATGGCCAGGAAGGCAACGTTGGCAGCTTGACGCTGACCGAACCCGGTCAAGGCGCGTTCGCGGCGCTGTCCGAAGTTGTGCGTGTGCTGGAAGCCGATCCTGAAACCGATTGGTCTCGGGTCGATCTCGCGGGGCTGCGGGCGCATCTGGTCGATATGGACCGGCTCGTGTCGGATGCTGTCGCGACGGAAACGGACCTGCCGAACGGGTTGTCGATGATCGCGACCGGCGATGCGGAAACGATTGTGACGCTCCGGCGCATGGTTCCGGCCCATGCAGCACAGCTCGCACGGGATGATCGCTGGACAGTGGGCGCGGCGGAAGTTGAAAACGGTGTCGAGCTGCGCGTCACCAGTGATGATCCCGCCGTTGTTGCCCGGATCAAGGGGCTGGGCTTCTTCGGCCTGATGGCGAGCCAAGACCATCATCGCGAACATCATCTGATGATGGCACTCGGGGAAGATGCGCACGCGCATTGACACCCGCAATAGGATGAATCGCAGGTGTGACTTGCATAGGCCCGCATACCCCATATAGGTATGTGTTATGAGTTTGATCCGGCTTTCACTTGTTGTCATGGTCGCGCTGTCTGCTTCGGTCTCCGGAGCGATGGACGCGGGCCATGCAGCTGTCGTGGAGCATAGCCACGCGGCGACGGATGAAGCGGCCGAAGATCAGCCGGTCTGCTGTTCGGAAAGCTCTGAGCGCTCCCAGACCTGCCATGCGCTTCCCGCGCTGCTTCCCGGTGCAGGCCACCCTGACGACGCCCCCGCGACCTGCGAGGATGTCTGTATCGCCGCAAGCCTGCTGCTGACGGGCATCGAGCCGTTCGGTCCTCTCGACCCGCCCCGCGCGGCGTGATGCCTGCCGCGTCCCCCGTGTCGCGGTCTCTCCGTTGCAATCACACCAGAACGGGCTCTGCCCGTCCTTATTCCTGTCGAGAGGAAAAGACATGAAATTTATCAAGACATTATTCGCCTTCACCCCCGCCGTAGCACTTTCGCTTGGTCTCGCCTCATTCGGCGCAGTAGGGATGGCCCATGCCGACAACCATTTCGGCATGAGCGATCATGGCACGATGCACGTGACCAAAAGCCCGACCTGCGGCTGCTGCGGTGCCTGGGTCGCGCTGGCCCGCGAGGAAGGCTACGATATCGATGTCACGGACACCCGCGATGTGACGACCGTGAAGTTGGACAACGATGTGCCCGACACGATGTGGTCGTGCCATACCGCGATGATCGACGGCTATGTGGTCGAAGGTCATGTGCCGTTCGCGGCACTTGCGAAACTGCTGGAAGAACGGCCCGAGATTGACGGGATCGCGGTCCCCGGAATGCCCGGCGGCTCCCCTGGCATGGGGGATGATCCGACCGCGCGGTATGACGTGCTGGCCTTCGGCGGCGAGGCCGGTGAGGGCGAGATCTTCTATCAGGCCGGCCTGTGAACCGGACCGTGGCGCTCGGTTTGGGGGCAGCGGTTCTTGCGGGAGCCGCTGCCCTCGCCTTCGGGTGGGGCACCTCGGCACCGGCCCGAACCGTGCTGACGCCTTCGGACCCAGGCGTGGTTGCCATCGGGCAGGAGGTTTACACCGAGAACTGCGCCTCCTGCCATGGTGCGAACCTCGAAGGTCAGCCCAACTGGCGCATCCCCGGTGCTGACGGGCGGCTCCCTGCGCCGCCGCATGATGAAACCGGGCATACGTGGCACCATGACGGCGACACGCTGTTCCGGCTTACGAAATACGGAACCGGCGCTCTGATCGGTGATCCCGACTATCAATCCAATATGCCCATCTATGAAGGAGTTCTGACGGACGACGAGATCATCGCTGTCCTCAGCTATATCAAATCGACCTGGCCGCAGGAAATCCGCGAACGCCACGACGAAATGGAGAACAGACAATGAAGCAGATAATTCTGGCCCTCGCGGTCATACTGGCAACCGCGGCAGCCGCGCTGGCCCATTCGAAGGCCGAAGACACGACACCGGCGAACGAGGCAACTGTCGAGACGGTCGAGGTTATCGAGCTGCGCTTCGATGATCCGATGCGCGTCACTGCGATCAGCCTCACGGGGCCGGACGGCGATCTGGAAATCACCCGCGAGACCGGCCTCGATCCAGTGACGGAGTTTCGGGCCATGCCGCCCGCAACTATGCCCGCCGGGGAATACACTGTGGATTGGCGTGGCCTGTCGTCTGACGGCCACCCGATGCAGGGCAGCTTCGACTTCACGGTCGCCGACTGACCGATGGACGGACTGGCCCCCATAGACGCTTGGGCGGTGCTGGCGATCCTCGCGAAAACCGCCGGATATGCGGCGGCGCTGGTCGCGATGGGCGGGCCACTGTTCATCGCGACGTTCCGGTTCGCACCGCATAACGTGCTGCGTCTTGCCCGGCAACTCGCCGTAGCGGCGGCTCTTCTCGGTCTTGCGGTACTGGCGCTCCGCTTCGGCATTCGGTCTGCCCGTATTTCCGGCATGGGGTTAGAAGGAGCGGTCGATCCCATGATGCTCGGTCTTATCTGGGACAGCCCGCTCGGCACAGCGGCGCTCTGGCGCGGGGTGGGCGAATTGCTGATCCTCGCGGTGCTGATCGAGGGGACCATCGGTCTGGCAGTCAGTCTTTCAGGCGTATTTCTGGTGGCAGTGTCCTACACGCTGGTGGGCCACTCCCTGGGCGATCCGCGTTGGCTTCTCGCGGTGCTTGTTGGTGTGCATCTGCTGGCCGGGGCCTTCTGGATCGGCGCTCTCGCACCCTTGCATCGCGCGGCGGGACTGACCGGCGGCACGGTCCTGCTGCACCGCTTCGGCATCATTGCCAGCGGAACAGTGGCGGTTCTCATTCTCGCTGGCCTGACCTTCGCCTGGCTGATAATCGGCTCGTTCGGCGGTTTGTTCGGGACCGCTTATGGCTGGACGCTGATTGCCAAAATCGTCGTCGTCACCGGGCTTTTGGGGCTGGCCGCAAATAACAAGCTCCGGCTCGTGCCGGCTCTCGCCTCCGGCGATCCGACGGCTTCCACTAACCTGCGCCGCTCGATCCGTATAGAAATCATCGCTGTCGCCCTGATCCTGCTGGCGACGGCCACTCTAACCTCGATCACCACGCCCCCGGTGAACCTGTGACTGGAAAACCGAAGATGACACATATCTCACGACGCGCGTTTCTGACCGGCGCTGCTGCTCTTAGCGGAACGGCCTTTCTCCCTCGAATGATATTGGCCGATGCTGTTTTGCCGGTCCTGCGGGCCGCACCGTCGACGGCGCAGCTTGCGCCTACCGGATACCCGGCCACGCCGGTCTGGGCCTACGCGACAGAGGGTGCGGGCATCATCCCCGGTCCGGAAATCCGCGTCACGGCCGGTGAGCGCATCCGGCACCGGCTAATCAACGATCTGCCGCAGCCGACTGCCGTTCACTGGCACGGTATCCGCATTGAAAATGCGATGGACGGGGCGGCACCGCTGACGCAGGCTCCGGTGCCGCCGGGTGAGGGTTTCGACTATGACTTCGTGGCTCCCGATCCCGGCACCTACTGGTATCATTCCCACGACCGGGGATTTGAACAAGTGGCAAGAGGGCTGGCCGGTCCGCTGATTGTGGAGGACCGGGAGCAGTGGCTTGGTGAGCCGGGCGCTGCGAGCCGCGAACTGACGCTGGTTCTCGATGACTGGTTGCTCGATGCGGACGCCGCGATTGTCGAAGACAGGTGGGATGATCTTCATGCCGCTGCCCATGGCGGGCGGATGGGCAACACGGTCACAGTAAACGGCAACGCCTATCCCGATCTGGACATGCGACCGGGCGAGCGCGTGCGGTTGCGGATCATCAACACCGCGACAGCGCGGGTCATGCCGCTGGCCCTTCCGGGCCTTGCACCTCGTGTTATTGCGCTGGACGGCCATCCCGTTCGGCCTCGCGAGGTTGAAACGATCCTGCTCGGACCGGCGCAGCGCATGGATGTGGTCATCGACATGCCTCTGGACCCGGATGTCCAGACTGCACTGCTTCTCGATCCCGGCAGTGGGGAATGGGTCGATGTCGCGGCTTTCGTTGCGACAGGTGAACCACTTGCACCTATTGGGGGTGAGGTGCGGCCGCTCCCCGCATGGAGCACCCTTCCGGCACCGGATTTGTCCGGCCCGCAGCGCGAGGTGCTGCTGATGGAAGGCGGGGCGATGCGGGGGATGCTCGAAACCCGATACCAGGGCGAGGTCATGGACTTCCGCGAGCTGGCATCGAACGGCATGGCATGGGCTTTCAACGGCGTGGCGCACGGGATGGATGCGCCGATGTTCCGCGCGGCGTTGGGCCGGACGGTGCATCTGGAAATGACCAACCGCTCCGTGTTTCCGCACGCCATTCATCTGCACGGCCATCATTTCGAGGTCCTGGCACGCAGCGGTGCCCTGAACACGCCGGGCGATGTCCGCGATACCGTTCTGATAGGCGCGGACGAAACGCTGGAAATTGCGTTCGTCGCGGACAATCCCGGGCGCTGGATGCTGCACTGCCACATGCTCTCGCATCAATCGTCGGGCATGATGGGCTGGTTCGAGGTCGCGTGACGTTCTGGCTTCCCCTTCTGGCCGGAGTTGGTCTCGGCTGTGCGACGGTGGCTCTCATGGCGATAAGCGGCGTGATGAACCAGCGCGGCACCTGGGTCACGGCCATGGTGGCTATCGCGTCCTTCTACGTGGTCTTCGCGATCCAGACCGGGGGATCCCTGGAAATCGTCGTCCACACCGGCCTTGCGGCGGGGTTCGTCGCTCTGGCGATCATCGGCGCGCGCACCTCGTCCTGGATCCTCGTCGCAGCTTTGCTGGGACACGGGGTATTCGACGTGTTTGCGGGATCGGTCATCGCCAATCCCGCGCCCGGTTGGTGGGGGCCGTTCTGCCTTGGGATCGACGTGGTGCTGGCCCTGGCGCTTGGCGCGATGCTTTGGCGCGGGCGGACGCTCGATTGAGAAAACCTAACGCGAAGCCTTCTGCAAGAGGCCGATAAGCTCGTCGAACTTGGCGCGCTGTTCTTCCGGGTCGCCGCTCGCGATCGCGGACTCGACACAGTGTTCGGCGTGGTTCTCCAGCACCAGCCTTTCGACCCCAAGCACCGCCGACCGGATCGCAGCCGTCTGCGCCAGGATGTCCATGCAGTAGCGGTCGGCCTCGACCATCTTGGCGACACCGCGCACCTGTCCTTCGAGCCGCGACAGGCGATCCAGCGTCTTTTCCTTGTTGGCCTTCATGCGGCGGCGCCCCTTTTTTTAACGGAACCTTTGGCTGACATTCTGGTTTTATACCCCATATGGGTATATCGAAAAGGCAGGCAATGGTGCATCGGGATAACACTAAATCTGTTTCACAAGAGACGCACCACGATAGCGAAACCGGCGAGGGCAACGGCTATGGCCGGTTCTTGGCGATGATCGCCACCTCGACCGTGGTGATGTATGGCCTGATGTATCTCAACACCTATGCCGTTGATCACATCTTCTTCTCTCAAACACGCATGTGGATGGCGCTCTATATGGGCGGGATGATGGCGATTATCATGCTCGCCTTCATGCTCGGCATGTATTCCAACCGGAAAACCAACATTGCGATTTTCGCTGGCGCGTTCATTGCCTTCGCGGTCGGCATTTACCTCGTCCGGTCGCAGGACACGGTGGGCGATGTGGCATGGATGAAGGCGATGATCCCGCACCACTCCATCGCGATCCTGACCAGCGAACGGGCGAACATCTCCGACCCGCGCGTTCGCGCGCTGGCCGATGCGATCATCGAGGCGCAGCGCAGCGAGATCGAGGAAATGAAACTCTACATCGCGGACATCGAAGCCAATGGGGATGCGCCCGCTGGCACGCCCCGCACCGAACCCTGAGACGAAGGAAACTCATCATGCCGAAGGACACCCGCGACGTCGCAGACGTAACGACCGATCCCGCAACTGCCGCGACCGGAAAGACCGCCGTTCTCTACCGCATGGCCCTGCCGAACCATCTGTGCCCGGCGGGCCAAAAGGCACGCTGGCTTCTGAAGTCCAAGGGCTATGATGTCGATGATCGCCTGTTCCGCGAACGCCCAGAGGTGGATGCATTCAAGGAAGAATACGACGTTCCCACAACACCGCAGGTGTGGATCGAAGGCGAGCGCGTCGGCGGATATGACGCCCTACGCCATAAGCTCGCCGATTACGATCCCGACGCGACGACATACACGCCGGTGATCTACCTCTTCGCCGTTGCCGCCGGAACGGCGCTCGCGCTGTCCATCGGCTTTCTCGGTATGATCTCGTGGCAGACGCTCGGTTGGTTCATCTCCGTCTCGATGATCCTGCTGGGGATGCAAAAACTCCGCGACATCGAGGGCTTCACAACGATGTTCCTCAACTACGACCTGCTTGCACGCAAATGGGTGCCCTATGCCTATGTCTATCCTTGGGTCGAGACGGGGGCAGGTATCCTGATGACTGGTATGCTGCTGACCCCTCTAGCCGCCCCGGCTGCGCTGTTTATCGCCACAGTAGGTGCAGTCAGCGTGTTCAAGGCCGTCTATATCGACAAGCGAGAATTGAAATGCGCCTGCGTCGGTGGCAACTCGAACGTGCCGCTCGGCTTCGTGAGCCTGACTGAAAACCTGATGATGATGGGTATGGCCATTGTCATGTTGGTGTTGGCGGTTGTGTGAAGCTCATTCGATGAAAATAGACTAACTGCCTGAAGCGTGTTCAGAGGCGTGCCAGAGACAGGTTTTAGCAATGAGCGGACGTTCAATCGCCAAATCCGTAGGTCGGGTTTGTCCGCACCTAACCAGTTGATGCCCGACGCAACGAAGGACAGTCATCTTAGAGCCGCCATTCGTCCATCCCGCGGCGAAGGTGGCGGTAGAGCCCATAGTGCTGAATGCTGCAAGATGATCGAGTGTCCGCTCTTGGTGATGTCGTAGCAACAATTCGCCGTCGACATGCAACGACTTGTTCAGCGGCGCATCTGCTTGTACTTTCACGCCAAAAGCGGTTTGGAGCGCGACGGGCAGTGAACTCATGGACCACGCGAACGACATTGTCAGACGACTATTTGCTGTGCTGACTTGTTTAGCATTGGTTGTCTGGTCTGTCGCGCCGTCTTTTGCTCATGCGCCGAACGTGTTTGAGACCATTCAGGACCATTTGGAGATGGTGGCGGATCACGGGCATTCACATGGGTTCGAAGAGGACCTCTACTGGGCGATGCACGGGCACAGCCACGAGGTTTCGGATCACGACCACAATCAGGCCTTTCTGACGATCAACCGAGGATCAGTGCCATCTTCCAAGTTCGGCAAGACGTGGTTGCGGATCGCGTCCAGCGACGGCCCCTCCCGGCAGTTTCGAATAGACCGGCCTCCGCGAGGGTGATCGGCGCGGCTTACGCTGCACAGAACCGATCATTCTCAATACAAGCGGAGTTTAACCATGAAGACCCTCATTGAGGGCGCCTCGCGTATGCCTATGCGTCTCGCGCCTCTCGTTCTATCCTTGCTTGCCGTCACATCAAGCACAGCCCTTGCCCATGACGTCACTCCGGGTGATGCAGGCTATATCCAAGAGATTTGGGGCGTGCATATCATCCCCTTCATATACCTTGGTGCCAAGCACATGATCACGGGATATGATCATATCCTGTTCCTCCTGGGCGTCGTGTTCTTCCTTTATCACATGAAGGACGTGGCGATTTACGTCAGTCTTTTCGCCATCGGGCATTCGATCACGATGCTTCTGGGCGTGTGGTTCGGTTGGGGCATCAACGCCCATATCATCGATGCGATCATCGGCTTGTCGGTCGTCTACAAGGCTGTCGATAACCTTGGCCTGTTCCAAAAGTGGCTAGGATTCCAACCAAACACGAAGTGGGCAACGCTGATCTTTGGCCTGTTCCACGGCAAGGGTTTGGCCACCAAAATCCTAGAATATGAAATCTCGGAAGACGGCCTCTTGGCCAACCTTCTTGCTTTCAACGTCGGGGTCGAAGTCGGCCAGCTTCTGGCGCTCTTCGTCATTCTGATCGTCATGGGATACTGGCGGCGCAGCCCGAATTTCATGACCCAAGCCACCTACGCCAACTGGATCATGGTCGTTCTCGGTATCATGCTGACCTATGTTCAGGTTGCAGGGTACTTGGCCAGCACATAAGGAACAAGAACATGCACAATGCAACAAAACCTAAGCTCGAAGACCTGCCCACCAAGGCACAGCTTCGTCGGTCGTCCTTCATTGCGGGCATCGGCGCCGTCTTTATTGGCGTCGCTGTCTACATGCCTGCCGAACTGGGCCAAGACCCGACGGGTGTCGGCGCGCTTCTGGGCCTGACCGAAATGGGCGAGATCAAGCAGCAGCTGAAGGCAGAGGCGGAAGCCGATGCCGAACTGCATGGCGGTGATACGTCTTCGTCACTGATGAACGACCTCCTTGGGTTGTTCGTGTCGGCGGCCCACGCGCAAGAGGCATGGCAGGACACGATTGCGTTCACGCTGGAACCCGGTGAGTTCACCGAAATCAAAGCCACGATGGAGGAAGGCGCGACGCTTTTCTATTCATGGACGTCGGAAGGGGGGCGGATCAACTTCGACCTTCACGCCCATGCGGGCGGCGAGAATGTGACGTATGAAAAAGGGCGCGGGAAGACCGAAGGCGACGGCAGTTTCGAAACGCCCTTTGCAGGGGATCACGGCTGGTTCTGGCGCAACCGCGACGACGAAGCCGTGACCGTCACCCTGCAAATACGCGGTGACTACAGCGCCATCGTTCGGGACGAGTAACAGTCGGTCCGGCGCACACCGAACTGGGAGTGCGCCGGACGATGCCGGCATTGGTGACAATGCAGCGAAAGGTCGCCTTGTCCCGCGATGGTTGAGTTCGATCATCTGCAGATTTCGCACTCGCGGCGAATGGCAGGTAAGTGGGCTGCTACTGCAGCATCTGGCGATCGCGCTGAGAGTCCGGTATGGGCCGTCTGCAGCGCCAAACCAGCCAGATCGTCCACTGATGCCGCGCCGTATCCGATGGCCGCGAAGAGCCCAGACTCACCAATGCTGCGATGCGATCGAATGGCCGCCTTTGAAGCGTGAGCCACTTGTAAAAAAGCAGATGCTGTATCTGCTGACGTCGGATCAGACCGGCATCATCAGCGTGTGTCGCGTCCCTGTTTGATCACTCTCAACCGCGACTGTGCCGCCGAGTTGGGTCGCAAAGGCATCAATCAGTTTTTGTCCGAGGCCGGAGTCTACCCGCGCGTCAGGATCAATACCAGGGCCGTCATCCGCGATTTCGAGGGTCATTTTTTCAGGTTCGTTCCGGAGGATGACGGACAATACTCCTTCCGACCGACCGTTATATGCATATTTCAGGCTGTTGGTGATCAACTCGTTCACTACAAGTCCCAGAGGAACGGCAACCCGCGTCGAGAGAGGCAGGTCAGCGATGTCGAGGCTGATAGTCAAGCCCTTCGCCCGACCTGACGATGCGATCAGATCTTCGGTCAGCGCAGACAGATAATCGCGCGTTCCAACTGTATCGACAGAACCCGCTCTCGACAGCGTCTTGTAAAGGCTTCCCACCGCGTCCACGCGCGCGCGCATCCGCGCAAAAGCTGCCTTGCATTCATCATCGCTGAGATTGCGGGCCTCCATCGAGATGATGCTGCCAATCATCGTCAAGCTGTTCATGACGCGGTGGTTGAGCTCCTCCAGCAGGCGACCCGCCTGTTCAAGTGCAGCCTCGCGTTCTGCCTCCAGCCGCCGTCTCTCGGTGATATCCTGTATCGCCAGGAGAAGCATGTGCGTCGCGTTTCCTTCACGATACACCTTGCGGGCGTTGAGCAGCATGGTCCTCTCACCGATTTCCAGAAAACCGTGCTGCACTTCGAAATCTTCGACCACATTGTTCTGCGGAACCACGTTGGTCAGCAGATCAAGAAGCGTGGGGATGGACCATTGACCATTGCCAAGCTTGTCGATGCTTCTACCCACCGTCTCTTGCTCATTTACCTGAAACGACCGGTAGAAGGCCCGGTTGGCACTGATGATCGAGAGTTGTTCATCGAGGACAAGCAAGGGCTCCCTGATCGTCTCCACGATACCTGTCGAAAGAAGGCGCTCCCGTTCCAGTTTTGCCGCCGCATCTGCTTCAGCCGTTACGTCTTCGATGGCAAGGAGAATACGCCGCGATCCGTTTCCGGGGCGCACGGTCTTGCGCGCGTTCAGACGCATCACCCGGCGACCAATATGCTCGAAGTGATGGTCGATCTCTACGTCTTCAACTGTGTTGGCATCCTCGACCATCCGGTCAAGCTCGCGTGTCAGGGACGGGATATCCCATTGCCCATTGCCAAGCGCGTCAAGCCGCACACCTACCGTCTCGTCGCGGTTGACCTCAAACGTTTTGAGAAAGCGATCATTTGCGTATTCGACGACGAGGTCGTCGGTCAGCACCAAGAGGCTTTCTCTCAGGCTGGCAACAATTTCGGCAGGATCAATCTCACGCAACATATCGAGGTTGATGTCTGGCACTCCGGATCGGTGAGAATGAACCGGCCCACCCGTGAAAAAGATATCTTTCTGACTGGAAAAAGTCAATGAACCTGCCGTTTTGCTAAGCATCGAGCAAAAAACCGAGGCTCCACAATCTTGTCCGCGTATTGCACGGATTAAATCGAGAAACGCACGCAGGGCCCGCCTGCTTCGAGGTCTTTACTGCGCGCACGACCTCTTTGGTACTTTACAGCGAAGTGACACTTTCCCTACGCCGTCTGAAGGAGCACGTTTACGACTAGGAAAATCGTAGCCGACATTCGCAATTTCTCAGCGAAAGAGCGCTTCGTCCGCACCTAACCAGTTGATGCCCGACGCAGCGAAGGACAGTCATCTTAGAGCCGCCATTCGTCCATCCCGCGGCGAAGGTGGCGGGAGAGCCCAAAGTTCCGTCTTTCTGCAGCGCAACGAATGTCAACTTACGCACGAGACCAATTCTCTTTCGCTTCATCAATGTAAGCGTCGAACGTGTCTGTGATCCACAAAAGCCCGTCTCGCGGTATTGGCCAGTCGGTCATTCGGCGTGGATATGCCAAATCAAGGGCTTTAGTTGACCACTCAAGATAGCCAAGGCGTTTCTCAGTAAAGCCAGCCGCTAGGAACAACTCTAAGATACGTTTGAGGGTTGCAGGGTGCCCGAGCCGTCCGTTTTGACGATAAACTCTGAATACCGCCAAAAATGCCTGTCCCAGGTGAGAAAAGTTGGTTAGCGGCAAATTGGGCTCCTTGCTGAGTTCGAACTGTGCGCTTGAAGTCAATAGCTTACACTCATCTGAATGCACTTCGGATTGGACTGCGAAGCCACAAGTTATGAGTGTACCGCTGGCCGATTGGTATGCGCGAAGGTGACCATCTAGAAGCATCGCTCCGTTGGGCACGACGCCATCTGGCGGGAGCTTCACCTCGGCAAAACGCTTCTCGAAGTCAAATCCGTTCCTGGCCGAATATAGAACCTGTGCATGATATCGACAGAGTTGAACCATCAGTTCGCATTCGGGTTGGGTCCAGGTCTCTGGCACGTAGAGTTTTTGTTGGTTTTCCATGTCAGGCGGATACCACTATAAAGCAGACATCAGAGCAAGTGAGTCCGATTTCCGCAATGTCCGCTTCTTGCCAATTTGCAACCTATCCAATGAAGGTCAGCTATGGCTGTTGCGACTTTAACAGGTTCGACTATCCCGTGTTGATCGCGCGCGGTTCCGTGCTTCACGCGCCGCCAACGACAAAAAACGCATCCTCGGTCTTGCCCCAGTGGATCAGCAGGTCGCTGCATGTCTTTTGATCTAGTCTGCCCAAGTCCAAAAGCGCGATATCCGCGGACAAGGCGACCATCGTGCGATAGACGTCCAGCAGCTGTGTTTGTTCGGAAAGGGACCCCGAAAGCCATTCCCCTTCAAGGACCGCCGCTATCGAGGACAGTGCAAGGGTCAGGTGTTGCACGGGCGCCAGCGGATGGTCCCGGCATGCGCGGACAACGGCGGTTCTTGCCAAAACCTGCTCAGCCACAACACGTTCTGCGAGGTTCTCCTCCAGAGCATCCCAATAATCCGTACTCATAACAATCTGACGAATATTCCCAACAATTCCCTGCCGTAGGGTATTGCTCGCAAGCAATCAAATCAGAAATGGTGAATTCAATTACAGGTTGCCGAATTCAAGCAATACCTGACTGATTTGAACACACAGTCGCGTTGGCAATTCCGGCGACACCTGGATTTGTCTTTATGTGCATATACTTGCAGTGCGACACATTCCCAAAACGTCGCCATACATGATCAGATTACGCGTCATTCCAGGCGGCAATCGCTGACCTGCTGGCTTAGTCAATCAGGCGCAAATGTCTTCCGCATCAAAAAAACCCCCACCCTTTTCGGGCGGGGGTTTCCAGTCTCAATACCTGGGAACAGGGATCAGTCGCGGCTGTCTTCCGAGTGGTCGATGACCGTGTCGAACACGTCGCCACCCACCACGTCGTCGGCGCTCGGCGCCGCCAGGGCAGCGGCGGCTTCGGCCTCTTCCCGGCGGGCTTCGATAACCACGTTGTCGCGGTCGGTCGCGATCTTGCGCACGGCCTGGGTTGCCCCACCCGTCCCCGCAGGGATCAGGCGGCCCACGATCACGTTCTCCTTCAGACCCACCAGCTTGTCCTTCTTGCCCTGCACCGACGCCTCGGTCAGCACGCGGGTCGTTTCCTGGAAGGACGCAGCCGAGATGAACGACCGGGTCTGCAGCGACGCCTTGGTGATGCCCAGCAGGATCGGACCACCCTGCGCCGGACGCCCACCCTTGGACAGCGCCTTCTCGTTGGCCGCGTCGAACTCCTGCTTGTCCACGTGTTCGCCTTTCAGCAGCGTGGTGTCGCCCGAATCCTCGATCTCCCATTTCTGGAGCATCTGACGCACGATGACCTCGATGTGCTTGTCGTTGATCTTCACGCCCTGCAGTCGGTAAACCTCCTGCACCTCGTTGATCATGTAGTCGGCAAGCGCTTCGACGCCCATGATGGCAAGGATGTCATGGGGGGCTGGGTTGCCGTCCATGATATAGTCACCCTTCTGGATAAAGTCGCCTTCGGCCACGGGGATGTGCTTGCCCTTGGGCACCATGTACTCGACCTTTTCCATGGTCTCGTCGCTGGGCTCAATCGCGATGCGGCGCTTGTTCTTATAGTCCTTGCCAAAGCGCACATACCCATCGATTTCGGCGATGATCGCGTGATCCTTGGGACGACGGGCCTCGAACAGTTCGGCCACACGCGGCAGACCACCGGTGATGTCCTTGGTCTTGGCACCCTCGCGCGGAATGCGGGCCACAACGTCACCGGCGGCGACCTCCTGACCGTCTTCCACCGACAGAACGGCATCCACGGACATCGGATAGGTCACCGGGTTGCCCGCATCATTGCGGACCGGCTCGCCATCGGCCCCCACCAGAAGGATCTCCGGCTTCAGCTCGTTGCCCTTGGGGGCCGCGCGCCAGTCGATCACGATCTTCTGGGTCATGCCGGTGGCGTCGTCCGTCTCGTCGCGCACGGCCAGGCCGCTCACAAGATCAACGTATTTCGCCGTACCGGCCTTCTCCGCGATGATCGGCAGGGTATACGGGTCCCACTCGAACAGCTTGTCGCCACGCTTCACATCCTGACCATCGGTCACGAACAATGTCGTGCCGTAGCCCAGCTTGTGGCTCGCGCGCTCGTCGCCATTCTCGTCCATGATCGACATCTTCATGTTCCGGCCCATGACCAGAACCTGACCGGCTGCGTTCTCCAGCGTCTGGGCGTTCTCGAACACGATCTTGCCCTCCTGGCTTGCTTCCAGGAACGACTGTTGACCACCTTGCGCAACACCGCCGATGTGGAAGGTCCGCATCGTCAGCTGCGTGCCCGGCTCACCGATGGACTGGGCGGCAATAATGCCGACAGCCTCGCCCGTGTTCACCATGGTGCCGCGGGCCAGGTCACGGCCATAGCACATGGTACACACACCCTCTTCGCTTTCGCAGGTCAGGGGCGAACGGATGCGCATGGATTGCACACCCATCTCTTCGATCATGTCAGACATGCGCTCGTCGATCAGCGTGCCAGCGGCCAGGATCACTTCGTCGGTGCCAGGCTTCAGCACGTCATCTGCGGCCACACGGCCCAGCACACGCTCGGCCAGCGATGCAACAACCTCACCATCATTCACCGCCGCTTCGGCCGTGATGGCGTTTTCGGTGCCGCAATCCAGATCACGCACGATGCAGTCCTGCGCCACGTCCACCAGACGACGGGTCAGATAGCCCGAGTTCGCCGTCTTCAGAGCGGTGTCCGACAGACCTTTCCGCGCACCGTGGGTCGAGTTGAAGTATTCAAGAACGGTCAGGCCTTCCTTGAAGTTCGAGATGATGGGCGTCTCGATGATGTCGCCATTCGGCTTCGCCATCAGGCCGCGCATGCCCCCCAACTGCTTCATCTGCGTGACCGAACCACGGGCACCGGAGTGGGCCATCATGTAGACCGAGTTCGGCTCCATTTCGGCACCGGCCTCGTCCCGACGATCCGCCGAGATCGAGCCCATCATGGCATCGGTGACCTTGTCGTTACATTTCGACCAGGCATCGACAACCTTGTTGTACTTCTCACCCTGGGTGATCAGGCCGTCCATGTACTGCTGTTCGAAATCCTTCACCTGCTCGCGCGTCTCATCGACGATGGTCCACTTGGTTTCAGGGATCAGCATGTCGTCCTTGCCGAACGAAATGCCCGCCTTGAACGCGTGACGGAAGCCCATGGTCATGATCTGGTCACAGAAGATGACGCTCTCCTTCTGACCGCAATAGCGGTAGACGGTGTCGATGACCTGCTGCACTTCCTTCTTCCGCAGAAGACGGTTCACAAGGTGAAACGGTGCCTTGTTGTTCAGCGGCAGAAGCGCACCCAGCAGCACACGACCGGGCGTCGTGTCGAACCGCTCCATGACCTCAAGCCCTTCGGCGTTGATCTGGGGCAGACGCGCCTTGATCTTCGAGTGCAGGTGCACAACACCCGCATCCAGTGCGTGCTGCACTTCCTCGATCGAGCCAAAGACCATGCCTTCGCCCTTCATGCCCTCGCGTTCCAGCGTGACATAGTACAGGCCCAGGATCATGTCCTGCGACGGCACGATGATCGGCGCGCCGTTGGCGGGCGACAGCACGTTGTTCGTGGACATCATCAGCACACGCGCTTCCAACTGGGCTTCCAGCGAAAGCGGCACGTGCACAGCCATCTGGTCACCGTCAAAGTCGGCGTTGAAGGCCGAACAGACCAGCGGGTGCAGCTGGATCGCTTTGCCTTCGATCAGAACGGGCTCAAACGCCTGAATGCCCAAACGGTGAAGCGTCGGCGCACGGTTCAGCATGACAGGGTGTTCGCGGATCACCTCATCCAGAATGTCCCACACCTCGGGACGTTCCTTTTCCACCAGCTTCTTGGCTTGCTTGACGGTCGAGGACAGACCTTTGGCTTCAAGCCGCGAGTAGATGAACGGCTTGAACAGCTCCAAGGCCATCTTCTTCGGCAGACCACATTGGTGCAGCTTCAGTTCCGGCCCGGTCACAATCACCGAACGGCCCGAGAAGTCGACGCGTTTCCCAAGAAGGTTCTGACGGAAGCGACCCTGCTTGCCTTTCAGCATGTCCGACAGCGATTTCAGCGGGCGCTTGTTGGCCCCCGTGATCACGCGGCCACGACGGCCGTTGTCGAACAAGGCGTCGACCGATTCCTGCAACATCCGCTTTTCGTTCCGCACGATGATGTCAGGCGCGCGCAACTCGATCAGACGCTTCAGACGGTTGTTCCGGTTGATCACCCGGCGGTACAGGTCGTTCAGGTCGGAGGTCGCGAAACGGCCCCCATCCAGCGGCACCAACGGGCGCAGTTCCGGCGGGATCACGGGGATCACAGTCAGAACCATCCATTCCGGGCGGTTGCCGGATTCAAGGAAGGACTCGACCACTTTGAGTCGCTTGATGATCTTCTTGGGCTTCAACTCGCCTGTCGCCTCTTTCAGATCGGCGCGCAGGGTTTCTGCCTCTTGCTCCAGATCAATCTGGGACAGCATCTCGCGGATGGCTTCGGCCCCGATATTGGCGGTAAAGGCGTCCATGCCAAACGCGTCCTGCGCGTCCATGTACTCTTCTTCCGACAGCATCTGGCCATAGGACAGGTCGGTCAGACCCGGCTCGGTCACGACGTAGTTCTCGAAATACAGCACGCGTTCCAGATCACGCAGCGTCATGTCCAGCATCAGACCGATGCGGGACGGCAGCGACTTCAGGAACCAGATGTGGGCCACGGGGGCCGCCAGTTCGATGTGGCCCATCCGCTCGCGGCGGACCTTTTGCAGTGTGACTTCGACACCGCATTTCTCGCAGACAACGCCGCGATACTTCATGCGCTTGTATTTGCCGCACAGGCATTCGTAATCCTTGATCGGGCCAAAGATACGCGCGCAGAACAGGCCATCACGCTCGGGCTTGAACGTCCGGTAGTTGATGGTCTCTGGCTTCTTGATCTCGCCAAACGACCACGAGAGGATACGTTCGGGCGAGGCCAGCGACACCTTGATCTCGTCAAAGACCTTGGGCGGCGTCAGCGGGTTGAACGGGTTGTTTGTCAGTTCCTGGTTCATTCTTTTTCCTCACAAATTAGAGGGTGCGGGGGAGGTGCGGTGCGCGATGAACGCGCACGCTACGTAGGGTGTGCCTTTACGGCGCACCGCTACTCGTCCTCCTCCGCATCCAGGAGTTCCATGTTGAGGCCCAATCCGCGGACCTCCTTGACCAGAACGTTGAACGATTCCGGCACGCCGGCCTCGAAATTGTCCTCGCCCTTGACGATGCTCTCATAGACCTTGGTCCGGCCCGCCACGTCATCCGACTTCACGGTCAGCATCTCCTGCAGGGTGTAGGCGGCGCCGTAGGCTTCCAGGGCCCAGACCTCCATCTCGCCAAAGCGCTGACCACCGAACTGCGCCTTACCACCCAGCGGCTGCTGGGTCACAAGCGAGTACGGACCGGTCGAACGGGCGTGGATCTTGTCGTCCACAAGGTGGTGCAGCTTCAGCAGGTACTTGATGCCCACGGTCACGGGACGGCTGAACTGCTCCCCCGTACGACCGTCAAACAGCACCGACTGACCCGAGGTCGAGAACCCGGCACGCTCCAGCGCGTCGTTCACATCGGCCTCTTTCGCACCGTCAAAGACCGGCGTCGCGATCGGCACACCGCGTGTGACGTTGCCCGCAGCCTCGACAAGCTGATCCTCTTCCATGCCCGCGATGCCCTCGTCATAGACATCCTCGCCATAGGCCAGGCTCATGGCCTCGCGCACCGGGGTCAGGTCACCCGACCGGCGGTACTCCTGCAGCGCCTCATCGACATTCACGCCCAGACCGCGCGCGGCCCAGCCCATGTGTGTCTCAAGGATCTGACCGACGTTCATCCGGCTCGGCACACCCAGCGGGTTCAGACAGAAATCAACCGGGGTCCCGTCGGCAAGGAACGGCATGTCCTCCATCGGCACCACTTTCGAAATCACACCCTTGTTGCCGTGACGTCCGGCCATCTTGTCGCCCGGCTGCAGCTTGCGCTTCACCGCCACGAACACCTTGACCATCTTCATGACACCCGGGGGCAGATCGTCCCCACGGCGCACCTTCTCGACCTTGTCCTCGAACCGGGCATCCAGGGCACGTTTCTGCGCCTCGTATTGCTCGTTCAGGGCCTCGACCACCTGTGCCGATTGCTCGTCTTTCAGCGCAATCTGCCACCAGGCAGAACGCGGGAAGGCGTCCAGCAGATCGGCGTCCACGTTGGACCCTGCCTTGACGCCTTTCGGCCCCTTGGCAATCTCCTTGCCCAACAGCATGTCGCCCAGACGGGCATAGATGTTGCGGTCCAGAATGGTCAGCTCGTCGTCCCGGTCACGGGCCAGACGCTCGACTTCCTCACGCTCGATCTGCAACGCACGTTCGTCTTTCTCCACACCGTGGCGGTTGAACACACGCACTTCCACAACCGTGCCAAAGTCACCCGGCTTCACGCGCAGCGAGGTGTCGCGTACGTCGCTGGCCTTCTCACCAAAGATGGCGCGCAGCAGTTTCTCTTCCGGCGTCATCGGGCTTTCGCCCTTGGGGGTGATCTTGCCCACCAGGATATCGCCCGGCTCAACATCCGCACCGATATACACGATGCCCGCCTCGTCGAGGTTGCGCAGCGCTTCCTCACCGACGTTCGGGATGTCACGGGTGATCTCTTCCGGCCCCAGCTTGGTGTCACGGGCGGCAACTTCAAATTCCTCGATATGGATCGAGGTAAAGACGTCATCGCGCGACACACGCTCGGAAATCAGAATGGAGTCCTCGTAGTTATAGCCGTTCCACGGCATGAACGCGACAACCACGTTCTTGCCCAAGGCCAACTCACCCATGTCGGTGCTTGGCCCGTCGGCAATCACTTCGCCCTTCTGAACCGTGTCACCCACCTTCACCAGCGGACGCTGGTTGATACAGGTGTTCTGGTTCGACCGCTGGAACTTGCGCATGCGGTAGATGTCCACACCCGCGTCGCCCAACTCAAGGTCCTCGGTCGCCCGGATCACGATCCGGGTGGCATCCACCTGGTCGATGATCCCGGCGCGTTTGGCCATGATGGCCGCCCCGGAATCGCGCGCCACAACCTCTTCGATGCCGGTGCCGACCAGCGGCGCCTCGGCTTGCAGAAGCGGCACCGCCTGACGTTGCATGTTCGACCCCATCAGGGCGCGGTTCGCGTCGTCATTCTCAAGAAACGGGATCAACGACGCGGCAACCGACACCAACTGCTTGGGGCTGACGTCGATCAGGTCCACCTGATCCACAGGCGCCAGCGTGTAGTCGCCGGATTGACGGGTGTTGACCATCTCGTTGTTGAACTTGCCATTCACATCCAGCGACGCGTTGGCCTGCGCCACGGTGTGACGCATTTCTTCGG
The DNA here is from genome assembly GCF_947503465.1 of uncultured Tateyamaria sp. Lineage (NCBI taxonomy): Bacteria > Pseudomonadati > Pseudomonadota > Alphaproteobacteria > Rhodobacterales > Roseobacteraceae > Tateyamaria > uncultured Tateyamaria sp. Next base: position 43,766 of record NZ_CANNDN010000007.1, read on the forward strand.
TCGCGGACATGTAATGCACTTCGTCCGTCACCTGGCCTTCCTTGACCACGCGATACGGCGTTTCGATAAAGCCGTACTTGTTCACGCGGGCAAAGGTCGCGAGGCTGTTGATCAGACCAATGTTCGGCCCTTCCGGCGTCTCAATCGGGCACATCCGGCCATAATGGGTCGGGTGCACGTCGCGCACCTCGAAACCGGCACGCTCACGGGTCAGACCGCCTGGCCCAAGCGCCGACAGGCGGCGTTTGTGCGTCACTTCGGACAGCGGGTTGGTCTGGTCCATGAACTGCGACAGCTGCGAGGACCCGAAGAATTCGCGCACAGCGGCAGCGGCAGGTTTCGCGTTGATCAGGTCCTGCGGCATCACCGTGTCGATCTCGACCGACGACATCCGCTCCTTGATCGCACGTTCCATGCGCAGCAGACCGACGCGGTACTGGTTCTCCATCAACTCACCAACGGACCGCACACGACGGTTCCCAAGGTGGTCGATATCGTCGATATCGCCCTTGCCGTCGCGCAGTTCCACCAGCGCCTTGATACAGGCCACGATGTCTTCGCGGCGCAACGTGCGCTGCGTGTCTTCAGCGTCCAGCGCCAGACGCATGTTCATCTTCACACGGCCAACGGCGGACAGGTCGTACCGCTCGCTGTCAAAGAACAGCGTGTCGAACAGGGCGCTTGCCGCATCCACGGTGGGCGGCTCGCCCGGGCGCATGACGCGGTAAATGTCCATGAGCGCGGTTTCGCGGTTCATGTTCTTGTCGTTCGCCATGGTGTTGCGCATGTACGGGCCGACATTGACGTTGTCGATGTCCAGCACGGGGATATCGGTGATACCCGCATCCACCAGGTCCTTGACCGTACCGCCGATCAGCGTGCCGTCCTTGTCATATTCCAGGGTCAGTTCATCACCGGCCTCGACATAGATCGCGCCGTTTTCCTCGTTGATGATGTCCTTGGCGACAAACTTGCCCACGATGTTCTCGTAGGGCACCAGCAGATTGGTGACATTGCCCTCGTCGATCAGCTTCTTGACGGCGCGGGGCGTGACCTTCTTGCCGGCCTCGGCAATCACTTCGCCGGTCTTGGCGTCAACCAGATCATATGTGGGACGTGTGCCGCGCACGCGCTCGGGGAAGAACGGGGTCACCCAGCCTTTGTTCTTCTGCAGCTTGTAGGTGACGGTATCATAATACGCGTCCATGATGTCTTCTTGATCAAGACCAAGCGCATAAAGAAGCGTCGTCACCGGCAGCTTGCGCCGACGGTCGATACGGGCGAACACGATGTCCTTGGCGTCAAACTCAAAATCCAGCCACGAGCCGCGATAGGGAATGATGCGGCAGGCAAACAGCAACTTGCCCGAGGAATGCGTCTTGCCCTTGTCGTGGTCAAAGAACACGCCGGGCGAACGGTGCATCTGGGACACGATCACACGCTCGGTCCCGTTCACGATGAACGTCCCGTTCGGTGTCATCAGGGGCATGTCGCCCATGAACACGTCCTGTTCCTTGATGTCCTTGACGGACTTGGCACCGGTGTCCTCGTCCACATCGAACACGATCAGGCGCAGCGTCACCTTCAGGGGCGCGCTGTAGGTCATGTCGCGTTGCTGACATTCCTCGACGTCGTATTTCGGCTTTTCCAGCTCGTACTTGACGTATTCCAGAACGGAGGTCTCGTTGAAGTCCTTGATGGGAAAGACCGACTGGAACACACCCATGATGCCTTCGCCGTCCATGGGCGTTGGTTCATCACCGGAGTTCAGGAACAGGTCATACGAGGATTTCTGCACCTCGATCAGGTTGGGCATATCCAGCACTTCGCGGATTTTGCCATAATATTTACGTAGACGTTTCTGGCCAAGGAACGTTTGTGCCATAGGGTATCACTACTCCATCTTTGCCGGTTCGCGCGCCGGAGGGCTGCCGAGGCGAACGCTCAAAGACAGGAAAAGGGGTCTATCCTTGCGCACCGGCCCAAGATGCGCGCCCGACCGCTACCTTCCCAAGAAAAGCGCCACATATCTGCGGTGTGCGGCGCTTTGCTACGAAAGGTGGAGGGTATGTCTGGGGGTGTGCCTGCTCCTGCCTTGTAAACGCCGTAAGCTGGGCGCGAATCAATCGTGCCCAGCGGAAGTTTCCACATAGGTGACAGGCCGGACGAGCGCAACCGGAAGGCGCGGCAGAAATCGCAAAAAGTGCAGATTTCTTTAACAGGGCGCTCTGTGGGCAAAAGCGTACGCGGCTTCTGCCTGTTTTGGCAACAAGAAACGGCACAAGCGTGAACGGCCACCCTGGACGCGGGGCACGAAAAAAGCGCCCGGGACGAACCCGAGCGCTTCGAAGTGTAGGGTGTGCGCTTGGCGCGCACCGCCCCTTAGGCCAGTTCGACCTCGGCGCCCGCTGCTTCCAGCTTGCCCTTGATCTCTTCGGCTTCGTCCTTGCCGCAGCCTTCCTTGATCTTGCCGCCGGCTTCGACCAGGTCCTTGGCTTCTTTCAGGCCCAGACCGGTGATGCCGCGCACTTCCTTGATCACGTTGATCTTGGAGGCGCCTGCGTTTTTCAGGACAACGTCGAATTCCGACTTCTCTTCCTCTGCCGCCGCACCTGCGCCGTCAGCCGGGCCCGCCATCATCACAGCGCCGCCAGCGGCGGGCTCGATGCCGTACTCGTCCTTGAGGATGGTTTTCAGTTCTTGTGCTTCCAGCAGGGTCAGACCCACGATGCTTTCAGCCAGTGCTTTCAGATCAGCCATTGTATCAGCTCTTTCCGTTTCATGTGTGTTCCAACGTGCGGGCAAACCACACGCCGTTCAGACGATGCCTTAGGCCGCCTTCTCCTCGATGGTCGAGAGGATGGAGGCGATGTTGCTTGCAGGTGCGCCAATGGCCCCGGCGATGTTCGATGCAGGTGCGCCGATGCAGCCCACGATGGAAGCAATAAGCTCCTCGCGCGAAGGCATCTTCGACACAGCCGTCACTCCGGCCCGGTCCAACGCGTTCTCACCCATTGCCCCGCCCAGGATCACGAACTTGTCGTTACCCTTGGCAAAGTCCTCGGACACCTTGGCGGCTGCCACGGGGTCTTCGGAATAGGTCAGAACGGTCATGCCCGTCAGGTAGTCACCGATGCTTGCGCAGGGTTTGTCCTGAAGGGCGATCTTGGCGAGCCTGTTTTTGGCAACACGAACCGCAGAACCCGCTTCACGTGCTTTCGCACGCAGGTCCTGCATTTCGGCAACTGTCAGACCGGCGTAGTGGGCAACCACAACGACGCCAGAGCTTTCAAAGATCTGGCCGAGTTCCTCGACCACTTTCTCTTTCTGGGCTCTATCCACAGTTTTCTCCAGTTAATGGGACGCGAACGCCCCGGCTCAGTTTGCACCGGATCACTCCGGCGGTTTGGTCCTCGAAAAAACGGGTCCAAGACCGCCAGAGGCTCTAACGGAGCATCTGGAGAAGTAGGTCTGTTCCCGCCTCGGGCAGGATTTATGAGCCATGGCTCACCCACCGTCTCGGACGAAAGCGAGGGCGTTCGAATCAATCGGACACCCTCGGAGGCGGTGGTTAGAGGGTTTGGGGGGCGTTGTGAAGGGGGTTTGGGAGCGGGTTGCAATTTCCAGATTATGGTGATCAGAGTTAGTTGGTTGCCAGTTCTCTAATCAACCCAGAAGCTTCTTTAGCGCCAGGCGGTAGTAACTCGACCGTGTCAACAGATTCATCAAGTTCCAGTAGACGGTCCTTATGCATATCCCGCAGCATTTTCATGAAATAAGTGCGGTTCTTGATTTCCAGCCAATCAATCAACTCAGCTAAACTGGCACCATTCGATGAAGCTAGCAGAACCAGTATTTGTTGCTTTTGTTTCATCTCCGGTCGTAGGATGCGGCGAGTATTACCTTTTACCCACACTAGAGGCACACGCTGCTCGGACAGCTTGTCAACTATAGTCTGTGCCTGCTGAATTGGGAGTGAATGATAAACTCTGACCAATTCGCACATAATCCAATTAGCGCTTGATAAAACGAATGTTGCGTCCATTTGGTTGGGGTCAACGTCGCCCCCAACATGCCCAACACCGCGATTGTTTCTTACTTCATATAGGGAAGGCAACAGTCTTGGGATTAGTATTTGGAAACTTCTTGGAACATGGCCATTCTGCTCCAGCTGACGGCACGCATTGACAAAGTTTGCAGGTTTGGAGGGTGTCGACGCATATGCGCCTGCGGCGTGACCCGAAAGAATGGTGTAGACAATCTCACAAAAGCGGCCGCCGCTCAGCTCAGCAGGCGACCATCGATGCTCTGCGTAGTTAGCAACAATACTGTCATACTCTGCGAGCAACGGCTGGCGTAAACCAACCGGAACAACAGCAAGAGCTTGTAGGTTGTTCACAAGCTATCACCGAGCTCCTCCCAACCCTCGGGGGTCAAGAAAAACTCCTTACCGGACTTTTCACAGAAACCTTTGCTGACGTTTTGGTTCAAGGACTCAGATGGATTGCCCAACTTGGTTTGATGGTTTTCCCTAAGAGCTTTGGTCACGTCAGACGTCGATACCAACGTTTTTCCCTTTTTCATCAACCAACCAGCTGTAGCGAGAAATTTTTTCGTCTGTACGGACGCCGCATTCTTAGACTTAAGGTAATTTGCCAGCGAACCGACAGCCTGTTTTCCTGCTTGATTTCCGACCTGCTGCACTGCGCTCGAAGTTTCCTCAGCAACTTCATCCGCGAAAGCTGGCTGCTTCTCTAGCGTATTGAGGATTTTTTCAAGCTGATCAGATAACCAGTCTTGCGTTCCTTCACCCGCGAATTTCATGCGCCCGATGCTAACCTCAATTTTACCTCTTAAGTCTTCCAACACCCACCTCCTACCCTTTTGTTGATTTGGATATCTACATGCTTTGGGATCGCAATCCTCAATAGAAACGTTGTGATTTGCAAGCCAAATTTTGCGCGGAACTCAACAGAACTGATAACAGATCGAAATCAACTGTACCTCATCTCAGATGAGCAACTGCAAGGCAAAACGTCATCGCAAATGTCAAGTCACACAATTTGGCAGCGTCCGGAATCAAGCCGCAGGCGCCGGACATCGCCAGACCGGCCCCACGGGCTGGCGATACATCTCCACCTGCACCCCGCGCAGCCGTCCGATGACCCCACGACCATAAAGCGCGCCGCACCACCCCCAAGATCGCCATCCCCCGGTCCGGCGATGACCGTCTCACCGCGCGCCTGCTGTAGGGTGGGCAATCTGCCCACCATGCCACACGCCGTAGGCCGGGCTTCAGCCTGGCATCCGACGACCAAACACAGCCCCCACCGGCGTCATTTCATCCGCGCCGCCCATTCCCCGAACTCTTCAAAAATCTGCCGCACGCCCTCACCCGGCAGGCCCCACTCCGCCTCGGATTTCCGACACCAGAGCGCACCCAGCACATGATCCGGCTCCGCCAACATCCGGGTGAAGTAGGCCGCCAGGTCCCGCACCGCCGCGTCGCCGTATCTCTGCCGAAAATCCGCATACATCTCGTACCGAACTTGCGGCGTGCCCTCCGCCCACCCCGGATGCACAAGGCCCAGGTCTTGGTGAAATTCCTTCGTGAAGTCGAGGAACGATTGCGGCGGTTTCACTGGCGTCTCACTCTCAAACACAGAAGATCGGCACGGTTTTCCAAAAACCGCCCGCCTTCGGGCGTCATGCTACAAATCAACCCGTTAAAATCCCCGAAACCCATCGTGCGGTGGCCTAACCCCCTGCGCCTCCTCACGGATTCGAAATACCTTAAAATACCGTCACACATCCGAACACGCTGTCCCCGCGGGGACAAACCCCTCATGTCCCCGCGAACACACGTAAAAAATGGCGCGCACCCCATCGGGCACGCGCCATCCAAACTCTTTCAAAACCGTCTCCGATCACTCGGTAACGGCGTTCTCCACGTCCACGCTCACGCCCGGCCCCATGGTCGAGCTGAGCGAGACTTTCTTCATATACGTGCCCTTCGCGCCCGCAGGCTTGGCCTTTGCCACGGCACCCACGAAGGCGCGGATGTTTTCCACCAGCTTGGCCTCGTCGAACGATGCCTTGCCCACGCCCGCGTGGACCACTCCGGCCTTCTCGGCCTTGAACTGGACTTCGCCACCCTTGGCCGCTTTGACGGCGTCGGCGACGTCCATGGTCACGGTGCCGACCTTGGGGTTCGGCATCAGGTTGCGGGGGCCCAGCACCTTGCCCAGACGGCCCACGATGGGCATCATGTCGGGCGTGGCGATGCAGCGGTCGAACTCGATCGTGCCGCCCTGGACGGTTTCCATCAGGTCCTCTGCACCCACGATGTCGGCCCCTGCGGCCTGCGCTTCCTCGGCCTTGGGACCGCGGGCGAAGACGGCGACGCGGACGTCCTTGCCGGTGCCGTTGGGCAGGCCCACGACGCCGCGCACCATCTGGTCCGCGTGGCGGGGATCGACGCCCAGGTTCAGGGAAATCTCGACCGTCTCATCGAACTTGGCGTTGGCGTTTGCCTTGATCAGGCTGACCGCGTCTTCGACCGTCAGGTTCTCTTTGCCAGCGAAGGCTTCGCGGGCCGCTTTTGTGCGTTTTCCAAGCTTTGCCATCTTACTTCACCTCGATGCCCATGGACGTCGCGGAGCCGACGATGATTTTCATCGCGCCCTCGATGTCGTTTGCGTTGAGGTCCTTCATCTTGGCCTCTGCGATCTCGCGCACCTGTGCAACGGTCACGCTGCCCACGGTTTCGCGGCTCGGGTTGTTGGCCCCGGATTTCACCTTGGCCGCCTTTTTCAGATAGTAGGACGCCGGCGGCGTCTTGATATCCATGGCAAAGGATTTGTCCTGGTAGTAGGTGATCACGGTCGGGCACGGCGCACCGGGCTCCAGATCTGCGGTCTTGGCGTTGAACGCCTTGCAGAATTCCATGATGTTGATGCCGCGCTGACCCAGCGCCGGACCGACCGGCGGGGAGGGGTTCGCTTGACCGGCGGGCACCTGCAATTTCATGGTGCCTGCGAGTTTCTTGGCCATGTGCCAATCTCCTTCTCAAACAGCCTTGGGACGCGTCCCCTGGCCTATGTTGATGTGGTCTGGTCCGGGCCTCGCGAGACCCTCGCCTCCCACATGGGATGCTGCATACCGCAACAGGAGCGCCGATTACAGCGCTCCTGCCAATAACACAAGGGTCTTTCGCCTGCGTGTCCCTGCGGGGACGCGGTGGCGTCAGCCGTCTTCGAGGATCACGTCGAACCGCACGCGGCTGCCGGGCAGACCGGCGGCGTTCAGGGGCCGCGAGGGGGCAGCGATGATGATCTCTTCGGAGGCAACACCGCGCCCGACAAGCATCGCCATCAGCGCCTTGGCGCGCAGCAGACCTGTCGCCACGCCTTCGCCGGCTTGCACATCACTGGTATGATGCCCGATCACGCGCAGACGGGCGTGCGGGCATTCCATCGCCATGCGGGCCAGTGTCATGGCCTGATCGACGTCGCTTGCCCCCAGGGACACGGACCGCGGAGCGTAGAAAAGTATAGTGTTATCAACAGCTTGCTGCAATGCAGTCACACAGGTCGCGTTGGCCCAGGGGTTCTGCTTGATCACGGGCGCGCGGGCCGCCACGCGGGTCACGCCGTCATCGACGATCGAAAATTCGACCCGCCGATCGTAGAACGAGCTGGGCTCGGGACCCACGACGCCAGAGGGCTGACGATCACCAAACCCCTCGGCAAAGAACATGCTGACGTCGATGCCGGATGCGCCGATGCGCTTGATCACCTGCTGGGCCCGCGCTTCGCTGAGGCGCAGGTTGGCCGCCGGATCGCCGGAGGGGTCGGAGTGACCTTCGACACGGATCTGCACGCCGGGGCAGTTCTGTGCGATCAGACCCAGCAGGCGGCCCTGTTCGATGCCACCGGACCCGGCTGTCAGACCCCCGCTTGGAAAATAGACACGCGCCTGATCGGCCATGGTGCGCAGATCATCGATGCACTGCTGCTGTGCACCCGCCCCTGCGCCAAAGCCGTTGCTGTTGAAGACGGGCGCCACGGGCGTGGTCGCCAAGGACGCGGTGCGCGCTGGCGCGGGGTCGGCCACGGGCGCGGGTTGCGGCGTGGGCAGCGCGGCCAGGGGCTGTGCCTGCGGCGTGGCCGCGGCCACGGATGTCAGCGCGGTTTCAGGCGCGACCTGACGGGCGACGACTTCTTCATCCCCGGATGTGACCGCGGGCGATGCGGCGGGTGCGGGCGCAGGTGTCGGCAGGACCGCAGGTGCGGGACCGGCGGCAGCCACGACCTGTTTCTCGGCCGCGTCATCGCTGCCTCCCAATTCCAGAAACCCCGATGCGGCGAATACAATCGCCGCGGACGGAACCAGCCACGGAAGGCTGTCCCTCACATACTTCAATGCCATAGAATATCCCCCAGATACGCTGTTCGGCCTATGCTGGCACATCTACATCGTGTGCCTGTGTCAACCAGTAGGCGGCAATCCGCCGTGTTCGTCAACAGGTCTTGTGGATGTTTCTGTGGATAAGTCTGCGATGTTGGATGGTCGACACAGTGCGCGGCGCATTTGCCGTGAAAGGCGGCTTCGAGCCCAAATTGAAAGATGCTGCGGTCTGCGCGGATGGCGGCTTTGGGTGAGCGCCATCGCGAGGCTATGCTCTGGAGTCGTGTCCGTCATCGCACCAAGATGCGTAACGGACCCACTACTTGGAAACCGGCTGCGCACGCGCAAGTAAGATCGTCTCCCTGTTCATAACCCGCAACTGGAAGTCCTCCGCCAACTGAGGAGACAGCGGCTAAAGCCTCCGAATAGATTGATCTGTCGCTTGCTTGCGTAGAGAAGACATTAGACATGCCAATCACGTCAGTGGACAGGTTGGCAAGGCAGCCAGCTTCGATGTTCGTTCCCGAGATTCGAGCGAGAAAAAACAAGTTGGAATCGTTCAGGCACTGAGACGGGAAGACTACGTGGTCCGACTCATTGTTCCCATTCCACGCCTTATGCCATCGTAAAAGGCCACTCGGACTGTCGATCCGAACCCATTGAGTTGGCAGTTCTCGGGATTGAGCGTCTGACCAAATCCATGATGCTTCGAATGCGACGCGAAGCCCCAAAGCGGATTCATCCAAACTTGAAAAGCTGTCCTTGATACCACTAAGCCCGCTAATCCGAGCAATTAGCTCGCTAGCAACCATTGGCTTAAGCGTGACCAATTTCGGGTAGTAGGGTGGAGGTGTGTCGACACAATAATACGCGAGATCATCGCGTTCCGTACGCAATCCGTTCGCAGCCATGATAGCAGCGCAAAGATCAGCATTGTTGCCCGCGGCAAGTCGGGCTTTTTCTCGTGTACTCGGCATACCATCGCTCTAATTGAAACCGCTTCAGCTTGCCACTCGGACATTGGCTCAGCCGCCGCGAAAGCGTGCTCCGTCCCGCACACCCGCCTCTCCAAACAAAAAGGCGCACCTGAGTGCGCCTTTGGAGGTCTCATGTCCGTGCGGCTCAGTTCTGTTTGTTGACCTGGGTGTATTCCAGTTCCACAGGTGTTTCGCGGCCGAAGATGGACACGGTGACCTTGAGGCGCTGGTTGTCTTCGTCGACCTCTTCGACCATGCCGTCGAAATCCTCGAACGGGCCGTCGTTGACCTTGACCTTTTCGCCGACTTCGAAGCTGATCATCAGCTTGGGCGCGTCCTCGCCTTCCTGAACGCGGTTCAGGATCTGGTTCACTTCGGCGTCGCGCATCGGCATGGGGCGGCCCTGGGGACCAAGAAACCCGGTGACGCGGTTGATCGAGTTGATCAGGTGATAGCCGCGGTCCGACATCTCCATGTGCACCAGCACATAGCCCGGCATGAAGCGCCGTTCCGTCGGCACCTTCTTGCCGCGACGCACTTCGATCACCTCTTCGGTCGGGACCAGCACCTCGTCAATTTCGTCCGAAAGCTCCTGCTCTTCGGCCGCGGTGCGGATCTGTTCCGCGATTTTCTTTTCGAAGTTCGAAAGAACACTGACGGAATACCACCGTTTTGCCATGTCTGTTCTGGCCCCTCGCCTGGTCGGTTTCGACTGTTGCGACGTGTTTACCGCCGCCCTGAATAAAAATCGGCGCGGGGCTCGAATCGCCGCGCGCCTGTTTCAGATCAGTTTCGGGGGATACTCCGGGTCTGTGCAAAGTGCAAGAGGTGACCCCCCTGCCGTGCGTCACCCGAAGGTTGTCAGCACCGTTTCAAGACCCCAGCGGATAATGATGTCCACGAGCGCAAAGAACACCGCCGTCAGCGCCGACAGGATAAAGACCATGACAGTTGTCAGAAACACCTCGCGCCGGGTCGGCCACACCACCTTGGAAACTTCCGAGCGAACCTGCTGGATGAACTGAAGTGGGTTGGTGGTGGCCATGGGTCATGTCCCTTGCTGCGGATGGATGGGATGTAACGGCAGGTCGGGACGAATTCAAGGCGGGATTGCGCCCGCCCTGATCAGATGTGATGCGGTTTCGGCTTAGCCTTCCTGGGCCATCCGGTTCAGCCGGTCACTGACCACTTGCTGGTGATCGATCTCGGCCTGCTGCATGGCCTGAAAGTCGGGCATGTAGAGGCTGTCGACCATGCCGTCGGGAAAGATGTCGAGGATGCCGTCCCAGCGGCAGGCGAAACTGTCGAGTTTCCCGCGCAGTTCGCAGGCGCGCGCGCTGTCGCGTGCCTCGACCCGGTCAAGCCAGGCGAGAACGCCGTGCCAGATACGGTCGGAGCCCAGCACCATGAACGCGCCAAGGACCATCGCCAGCATCAGGACCGTGCCAATCACGATCCAATGGGGCCGCACGACGCACAGCAGCGCAACGCTGGCCAGGGCGAGGTGGCGTGTCGTGGGCTGGAAGCCGCGCAGCGCGCCGACGGGGCGCGCCAGTGACATGCCCAGCCGGGACAGAAGGCCCGGGCGGCGGTTTGCTGTCTGCTTTGCCGTTTCGAGGTTGGGCAGGTCGGAGGCACGACGGCGCGGCGCGTCATCGACCGTGCGGTCCACAAAGGCGCGGGTCGCCTCTGGCGCCGCTGCGGCCGGGGCGGTGTCACGGGCAGGGTCCGGTGCTGGCGCGCGCGCGGGGGCGGCGCGCGGCGTCACCTGCTGCGGTGGCGCCGTGTTTTCGGTCAGCACCGACCGGATGGTCGACATCGTTTCTTCGTCGCTTGCGGTGCAAGATTCACCTGGGATCAACGTGTAGGTCATGTGGCAGCTTCCTTGTCCCGAGACATTCGGGAAATCCATTTACCGGCCCGGGCAGATCGGGCGATTGTCACTGAACCGCGTTCTGCGGATGAGGCAGAGCTAAGGCCGGAATGTGCGCCATCGGTGTCCGGGATGTGGCGAAATCATGGCACTGTCGCCGGGGCGGCAACAGCCAGCGGATCGTGATCGAACTGTTCGCGGATTTGCGCCCCCGGCACGGGAAGTTTCACGTCCGGACCAAAATTTCGACGCAATTGCGTGAATCAGAAGGCCCCGGGGCGACGGGATGCCTGCCCCGGGGCCAAATGTCAGTGATGCTGATCCGAAAACGGCTTTTTCGGGCGCGGATAGATCGGCAAATGCGGCAGCCAGACATGGTCCGGCTGTGTGATGGCATACATGAACGCCTTGGCGATATCATCGGGGCGCAGTGCGTCCGGTTTCGGACTGTCGAAGAAGGGGGTGTCCGTCATGCCCGGGTGGATACAGGTGACGCGCCCGCCTGCATCGCCCAGCTCTGCGCCCAGATTGTCGGCATAGCCCTTGATGAACCATTTGGTCGCCGAATAGACCGACCCCCATACCGTGCCCTGCGCCGCAAGGGACCCCATCAGCACCATGTGCCCCCTGGAGGCGCGCAGATGTGGGAGCGTGTACTTGGCCGTCAGTGTCACGCCAAGGCAGTTGACGTTGATCATCTGCTGGAAGCTGGCGGGATCGCCCGCCTCGGTCCCGCGGGCGGAGGCCCCGAGACCTGCATTGGCCAGGACAACATCGATCCGGCCAAACCGTGCGACCGTGTCGGCCACCATCTGTTCCTGCTGTGCGGCATCCGTCACGTCGCAGGTCAGCGCGATGGCATGTTCCGAGCCGAATTCGGTCACCAATGCGGCAAGCTTGTCCGCGCTGCGCGCCGCAAGCGCCACCTTGTGGCCTGCCTGCGCCGCGTGACGGGCACAGGTTTCGCCAATGCCCGACGACGCGCCGGTGATCAGTATGACTTTGGTCATAGTGCTGTCCTTTCGTGGAACATGGGTCACGCAGCGGCGCGGATATCGGCGACGGCCTGCAACACCAGATCCGCCGTTTTCTGCGCCGAGGCCGGGTTCTGTCCGGTGACCAGCGTGCCATCCCGCACTGCGAACGCCTCGAAATCGGGGGCCGCTTCGTGCGTGGCGCCCAGGTCTTTCAGCTTGGTTTCCAGCAGGAAGGGAACGGCATCTTGCAGGCCGACCGCGTGTTCCTCGCTGTCCGTGAAGGCCGCGACACGGCGCCCCTTGACCAGCGGCGTCCCATCCGCGGCCTTGGCCTGCACAAGCCCCGCCGGGCCATGGCAGACGGCCGCAACGACCTTGCCCGCGCGGTCAAACGCCTCGACCAGTGCGGCAAGGTCCAGATCATCCGGGTAGTCGAACATTGTCCCATGTCCGCCCGGCAGAAAGATCGCGTCGAATTGCCCGGGATCGATATCGGTGAAGCGGGGCGTCTGTGCCACCTTGGCCGTGAGATCGGCATCGTTCAGGTACCGTTCAACCGAGGCGTCGTTTTCACCTGCGGGTGCCACGCTGCGCTGGTCAACCGGGATGGCCCCGCCCGTGATCGAGGCCAACGTGACATCTGCCCCCGCATCCGAAAAGGCGTAATAGGGCGTTGTGAGTTCTTCCAGCCAGACGCCGGTTGCGTCCCCGTTGTCCATTTGGGCGGCGGATGTCGCGATCATCAGAATGTTTGCGGTGGTCATTGTCTGTCTCCTTTGGTGTGCGTGTTGACCCTTGAGATAGACGGGGCATTCCATAATGAAACCAAAGCGAAATTGCGCAGGGGTATAAATTTCCTTATGCTTGTGCCATGAGCCTGCACACCTTGCGTTCCTTTGTCGAAGTGTACCGGTCCGGGTCGATCAGCGATGCGGCGCGGGCCCTTGGCCTGACGCAGCCCGCCGTGTCGCAGCACATCGCCGCGCTGGAAACCCAGCTGGGCCGGCCCTTGTTCGCGCGGCGCGCGCGGGGCATGGCCCCGTCGCCGCTGGCCGATGATCTGGCACAGCAGATCGGCGACGGGTTGGACCGGGCCGAAGCAGCACTGGCCACGATGAAGGCGCGGTCCGTCAGCCTGTCCGGTGCGGTGCACATTGCCGGGCCAGCCGAGTTGATGGCCGAACATGTGTCCCGTCACCTGCCCGTGCTGCTGGATGCGGGCGTTCAGGTGCGCCTGCAGTTTGGCGGGCGTGCGGCCCTGTACCAGATGCTGCTGAGCGGTCAGGCGGACCTGGCGTTTACCGCATCCAAACCCACAGACCCGCAGCTGGCCGGGACCGAGGTCGGGACGGAGCGGTTGCTGGCCGTGGCGGCGCCGCGCCTTGCGGACCGCCTGGCCCGCGCCCCGGATTTGCAGGAGGCGCTGCGCGCGGCACCGCATATCGCCTATGACACCGACCGCCCGCTGGTTCGCGGCTGGTGTGCGGCCAACCAGATTGATCTGGGTGCTGCCCTGCCCGTGCTGACCGCACCCGACATCCGCGCGGTGCGCGCCTGTGCCGAGGCGGGCGCGGGGTGGTCCGTGATCCCAGATTACCTGTGTGCCCCAAGCCTGAGCGCCGGAACACTGCGCGCGCTGCGGGCCCCGGTGTCCACGCCGCAAAACACGCTGTACCTGGTTTGGGTCAAAAGTGCGCTGCGCCACCCAAGGGTTGCCTTTGCCCGTCAGACATTGCTGGAGGCGTTGCAGGGGACCTAGGCGCTGGCAGGGGCAGCAGGGTTCGAACCCGCGACCTACGGTTTTGGAGACCGTCGCTCTACCAGCTGAGCTATACCCCTTCGCGCCCGCCTGAATTACGCGGCGGTCCGGCGCTTTGCAAGGGTGAAATCACGCGGCCGACCGGGAGGGGCGGTAGCTGTCGGATGCGACGATGCCCGCATCGAAGAGATGCGCGATTTCTGTCCCCGACAGGCGGGCCACATCGCCCAGCAGTTCCTCGGTATGGGCCCCGAGCGCGGGTGCCGCCACGGCCGGGTGCGGGTCTGCATCGCCAAAGCGGGCCGGATGGCGCGGCACGGGAAAACGCCCGAGACCCGGTTGGGACAGCATGTCGAACATCGGATTGTCCGGCCCGAGGTCGGGATCATGGGCCAGCGCCTCGCGCACCGTTCTGAATTCCGACCATGTCAGCCCGGCACGGTCAAAATCGGCGCGGAACGCGGAGACGGGCCGGGCTGCGAACCAGGGCCGCAGGATATCTGTAATGTCCTCGCGGCGGTGCCAGCGTTCGCCCTCGTCCATCAGGGAGATGCCATGGCGCCGCTCCAACGCGGCCATCGCGTCCATTGTGCCGGTGGCCTTGACCAGGCCCGTCCATTGCCGACGGGTCAATCCGACCACCATGACACGGCGCCCGTCGGCGCACAGGAAATCCTGCCCATAGGCGCCGTAGAGGGCGTTGCCCGCCTTGGGCCGATCGCAGGGGTTCAGGGCGGCGTCCCCGATCATGCCCAGATGACCCATGGCCGCGGCTGCCACATCCTTGAGCGCCAGGCGCACCGCCTGTCCGCCGCGTCCCCGCAACCGGTGCCGTTCCGCCGCAAGAAGCGACGACACGCACAGGTGACCCGAGATCAGATCCCATGCCGGCAGGGCATGGGCCACCGGATCAGGCGCACCGGCGGGACCTGTCATATGCGGCACGCCCAGGGCGGGGTTCACTGTGTAGTCGACCTGGGGCCGCCCCTGCCGGTCGCCCGTCAGGGTCACGGTGATCATGTCCTCGCGCAGCGTGCACAGCGTGGCGTGGTCCAGCCACCCGTCCACCGGCAGATTGCTGAGAAACAGCCCCGCGTCGTCGCCCGGTGCGGTGACCAGTTGCTGCACCACGGCCCGGCCTTCGGGGTGGCGCGTATCGACGGCGATGGATTTCTTGCCCTTGTTGAGCCCGGCCCAGAACAGGCTGCGCCCCGACGGCGCCAGCGGCCAGCGGCCAGCGTCCAGCCCCCCGCCCAGCCGATCGACACGGATCACGTCCGCACCCATCTGGGCCAGTGTCATGCCAGCGAGCGGCACCGCAACGAACGCCGCGTGTTCGACCACCCGCATTCCGGCCAGGCCGGTCATTGCGTGGCCTCGAAAACGGCGGTGGCCTGCATGCCCTGGTGCCCGTTCTGGCCGGTGAACAGCACAACCGTCCCGTCCTCTTCCGTGGCGCAGATGTCCAGCGGGGTGCCTGCAAAGACCGGGTGCACGGCGCGAAAGTCGAAATAGACCGGTTGGCTGCCGGCCTGTTCGGTGGCGTGACGCATCAGAAGGGCCGCTTGCAGCGGGCCGTGCACGACAAGGCCCGGATATTTTTCGACCGATTGCGCGTAATCCAGGTCGTAATGGATGCGGTGCGCGTTGAAGGTGACGGCAGAATACCGGAACAAGAGCGTGGGCGTCATCTCCATGCTTTCCGCCGTGTCCGCAGGCATGGCACGCGGGTGCGGCGGCACGAAACGCTCTGGCATGGGCAGGTACACGATGTCCTGCCGTTCTTCGATGGCGAGACCCTGCGGCCCGAAAATCATGTGATCCAGCGTCACCAGCGCCATGGGCCGCCCGGTGCGCGTGGTCTTGGTCTCGACCGACCGGACCGATGTGTGGCGGTGCAGTGTGTCACCGACACGGACGGGCGCATGAAAGCCAAGCGCGCCACCTGCCCACATCCGGCGGGGCAGACCCATGGGCGGCAACAGGGTGCCCGGTGCGGGATGACCGTCTGCACCCAGCAGGTCGGTGTGGGCCGTGGGCGCAAAGGCGCTCCAGTGCCAGAGCGGCGGAAGGAGGTCGCCGGCCCGGGGGGCAGGATCACCTGACCGCCCAATCGTGGCATGCACTTTGATCGCGGTGGCGGCACCGACGCCGCCCACGTCAGACACGGTTTTTCCGACCCACGCGTCAAGGTTCACCTGGTCCATGATATCCTCCCTTTCTGCATGCAAGGGTGACAAGACCGCGCAAAAAATCAATATATTTTAATGGGTTAGATGAATACCGTCGTATACTGAACCGGATATTCTGCGCGTGCAGCGTACCCTCGGACGTTGAAAAACAATGGCTTTCCGGCCGAGTGTGCACATGCGGCGAAATTAGGCACGTGAGCAAAAAAATGTCGTTTCAAAGCCGTTTTGCGCAGCATTCTGTGGCCGGTCTCTGGGCAGGTGCATCGAACAGGCTGCCCGAATGATTCTGTGCGTGAGGACCATGGGACCAAAAAAAGGAGCAGCGGTGTCGCTGCTCCTTGTGAATTGCGGATCGAGACCCACCTTAAATTTGGTACTTAGCTTGCCAGCGTCATGTTGCGGCCCTGCTCTGGTGACCCTTGCTGTGCAAAGGCACTGTCCCAGGCGCCGCCCACGGCGCACGGCAAGCGCAACCGCTCAGTCGGTGATCTTGGACACGACGCCGGCGCCGACGGTGCGGCCGCCTTCGCGGATCGCGAACCGCAG
>NZ_CANNDN010000008.1 GCF_947503465.1 uncultured Tateyamaria sp.
GCAACCGCTCAGTCGGTGATCTTGGACACGACGCCGGCGCCGACGGTGCGGCCGCCTTCGCGGATCGCGAACCGCAGGCCGCTTTCCATCGCGATCGGCGCGATCAGCTCGACGCCGAACGACACGTTGTCACCCGGCATCACCATCTCGGTGCCCTCGGCCAGCTGAACCGTGCCCGTCACATCCGTCGTCCGGAAGTAGAACTGCGGACGGTAGTTGGCGAAGAACGGCGTGTGACGCCCCCCCTCGTCCTTGGTCAGGATATACGCCTCGGCCTCGAACTTGGTGTGCGGTGTCACCGAGCCGGGCTTGCACAGCACCTGGCCACGCTCGACCGCGTCGCGGTCGATCCCACGCAGCAGCGCGCCGATATTGTCGCCCGCCTCGCCGCGATCCAGCAGCTTGCGGAACATCTCGACGCCCGTGCAGGTCGTCTTCTGCGTGTCCTTGATGCCGACGATTTCAATCTCGTCGCCCACGTTGATCACGCCACGCTCGATCCGGCCGGTCACAACGGTGCCGCGGCCCGAGATCGAGAACACGTCTTCCACAGGCATCAGGAAGGGCTGATCCAC
>NZ_CANNDN010000009.1 GCF_947503465.1 uncultured Tateyamaria sp.
CCCGAGGAAAAAGCCCGCGGGATCACGATCTCGACCGCGCACGTGGAATACGAGACGGACGCACGTCACTACGCCCATGTCGACTGCCCCGGCCACGCCGACTACGTCAAGAACATGATCACCGGTGCTGCGCAAATGGACGGCGCGATCCTGGTGGTGAACGCCGCGGACGGCCCCATGCCGCAAACGCGCGAGCACATCCTGCTGGGCCGCCAGGTGGGCATCCCCAAGAT
>NZ_CANNDN010000010.1 GCF_947503465.1 uncultured Tateyamaria sp.
CAGGTGGGCATCCCCAAGATCGTCGTGTTCATGAACAAGGTCGACCAGGTCGACGACGAGGAACTGCTGGAACTGGTTGAAATGGAAGTCCGCGAACTGCTGGACACCTATGAATACCCCGGCGACGACACGCCCATCATCGCAGGCTCTGCCTTGGCGGCGATGGAAGGCCGTGACGCCAACATCGGCGAAGACAAGATCCGTGAACTGATGGCGGCCGTGGACGAGTAC